>JACNIV010000119.1 GCA_014382915.1 Candidatus Cloacimonadota bacterium
AGGATAGAAGAAAGCAGTTTCATTGAAATTGGTACGAGCTTTTACATTTGAAAGATCAACCTCCTGCAATCGTTCACCATCTACGCCAGAAGAGATTGCACCCAGGTCATGACTTTGGTCAAGAGCACCTGCTACACCGGTTACAGACATTGTTGCTTCTTTACTCGTTGGAGGAGCCATTTTATCACTGATAGTCTCAGATTCCATAACAGACATTCCACTCAAACTGTACTGCACTTCAGATTTCCTACCTCCTCTGAAAACACCGCCATACCAGTTCATTCCAAACCAATTCAGGTGATCATATTCTTTGTATGACATAGATATATATTCATTCCAGTTTTCGGCGATCAGGTTGGAATATTCCAGATCGAATCCCTGGTTTATATTCCAGAAAAGTTGTCCGTAGTAATAAGGATCGATACCGAAATACCAGTAGTTCGCTCTGAATGCATCCAATGAAGCATCATAAAGAGTTGCCAGCATTTCTGCAGCAACTTTATCACCCTCGTTATCTTTTATTTTAATTCGCCATTCTTCCTTTTCGCCGGGAAGCAGTTTATCACGGAAAGTTTCAAACTCCAGTTTCAGTTGTTTATTCGTCCAGGGAACGTTTATTGTATAGCTGTTCGTATAAAGCCTGTTATGCTTAACGAATGTGAGATGAGCGGTTATATTTCCACGGTATTCTTCCTTTATCGGGATCTCGATAAGTCTCTGCTGAGCGTCCAGTTTAATCCATTCCTTCTGAAGTATTTTGGCATCCTGCTCGATCTCATACAGGACTTTCACATCATCTGCGCTGGAACCGATCAATATCTTTGCTTTATCTCCGGGTTCTACGTTATCCTTTGCCAGCACAAACCAGTTGAACACTTTATAGGGCAGGTTCTTTTCCTTTTCGGAATAAAGCGTGAAATACTTTATTTCTTTTACTTCCTTACCATATTTGTCTTTAGAATATACCTCGACCAGGTAAACTCTCTGTTCCCATTTTTTAAGTTTTTTCAAATTCAGGTTCTTATCTTGCTCTGTATCGAAATTTAATTCAAAAGCGGTTTCCCCCTTTTCCCAGGTATGGAAGTTATCTTCATCTGTGAAAGCATCATGCGGAAACCAGGAATAATACATCTCTTTATCAATCAGGAATTTATCCGCTCTTTCCCACAATTTCTGGCGGAATATCCTGTCAGGAGATTTCAGTTTATAGATAAACACATCACCTTTGGCAGGTTCAAATTCTCCGTTCAGGTTCTGTGAATTAATAATGCAGGAATAGGTATCCTCATCCTTATTTATTTTTTCAGCGATCTGCAGATCCAACCGCAGTGCCGTATAACCCACATAAACATATTGCTGAGCGCTGTGAGTTTCGCCGTTGATATCGGTAACATCGATAAAAACCTGGTAGGTAAAAGTGGGATCATCTTTTTCGGGTATTTTAAGGTCGGGAATTGCTTTGAACTCTATCTCGAACTTTCCATTCTCATCTGTTTTTGCTCTTCCGTTTGTGATCTCTACCTGAGACATATTATATGGTATACATCTCCAATAATACCACCAGTAGGGGAAGGAAACCGTTCTCACAACGCGGTAGGTGAGGTCGGCATTATCGATATTGAATCCTGCATAAGCTTTTGCAGAACCTTTGATCGTAACATTATCGTTGATCTTGAAGCTCTCTTTGGGCGGGTCTATTTTAACTTCAAATTTGGGGCGTTTGTATTCTTCCACAGATATACTAATGCTTCCATAATTATTGGTGATCTGGAAATTTCCGGTAAGGACACCTTGCGGGATCATAAAGCTACCGCTGATAGTTCCGTAATCATTGGTCGTCAGATTCAAACTGGAAATTTCCTGGTAATTCACGTCATACATAGAAACTTTGGTTTGGGAGTTGGTTTTTATCTCATTAGTTTTTCCGTCTGTTTCTATCATTATTCCTTTAAAATAAACAGTCTGCCCGGGACGGTAAATTGCTCTGTCTGTGAAGAAAAAAGTCCTGATTATCTTATCTTTCTCATAATCGTAGTAATTGTCATAGAAAGAATCATCAGTGAACAGCCTATCGTTTTCATAAATGAATTCTATATAATATGAAGAATTATTTTTCGGCTTTATGGGGATGGGAATGTTAAAATATCCTTCTTTATCCGTGATAAATTGTTGGGGGTGTCTTACTCTTTCATATTTACGTTTTTTATAGTTGTATTCTTTGAACCAGACATTTGCTTTCACACCGGAAAGTGGCTTTCCTGTTTCCCTGTGAAGTACATAAAAATCTTTTCTTTCATTTTCAATTTCTCTCTGAACGAAGCTGATATTTGAAATTGTGAGGAAAGAATATGTAACAGCGTTCCTGTCGATGCTGAAATCAGGATTATCGCTGGCAAGTAACAGGTATTCTCCAATGTTCAACTCGGGAATTTTTATTTCTACAGAGTGTGATTGGAAATCACCATCATCAGGAAAAGAGATGTTCCATTCTCCTTCCAGCTGTCGTGAAATGAACTTTTTCAGTTTCTTTTCATTACCGTAATTATATTGGAATTCATCTCGTTCGTCGGTTGTTATCTTTATAACCTTGAAATAGAATTTGTTAACATTCCTGTAGCTCAGCAGTCCTAACGACTTTTGTTGCGGCAGATAAACTCTTTCTGTCTGAAGCGACATATCTTTTGCTGTAATATTGGAGATCAGGTATTTGCTGTTTCCTGCACCGAGCGTTTCCGGGAATTTTTTAATTATTTTCCGGCAGAGGTCATAAGCTTGTTTTAGATACCATCTATGATCTTCGGAAACCCGGGGAGAGTAAAGGCTTCCCAACTGGTAATAATAATTGGCAAGGGCATAGGAGATTTCAGAAGATACCGGTAGTTCAGTATATTTCTTTTCCAGTTCGATAAGAACTTTTTCATAGAGTTCGTCTTTGTTTTCGATAACAGAATTACCATAAACAAAATTCAGTCTTTTTAGATCGACATCTACGAGTGCATCAGGTTCTTGATCTTGAAGATGGAATTGAACCAGATCCTGCAGAATTAGAAGCGCATTGAACTCCAGCGAAAGAGAATCCCGGCTGACGATATTCAGATTTACGAATTCATCTGCTGGCAGGAAGTAACCTGCATCGCTTATCTTGAATTGATATGCGGGCGAGATCAAACCCGATTGAGTATTCATAAACAGATCCACAGCACGATGCGCCAGAAAATCATAAAGTGTGGGACGTAGGTTCCGGGTATTTCCGATTGATAGAATATCATTATAATCATCCAGTTTAATCTTTTTCAGTTCGTCTGAATTTTCCAATGAAAGCCGATAATGTTCGATAACTTCGACCGATATTTTTTTCAGGTCCCAGGTGCTTACGTCGTCCTGCTGGAAGTTGATGGTTTCTGTTCTTTCATAGAATTTCCAGCGGTTTCGCTGAAAATACTGCCAGTAACAATCTGCGAGAATGGAATGTAAAATCGGTTTTATGGGAAATTTAGAATCGACTATCTCTTCACTTAAATTATTTATCAGTTTTATTTCGGAGAATTCTTCCACCTGAACGGAGAACTTCATTTTGTGGATCACAGCTTTCACAAATTGGGAAGTATTGTTTTCCTCTTTTGCTTTTTCATATATCTGCTCGACTATTTTTAACGTGGATTTTGGCAGCCCTTTACTCTCTGATTTTTGAACTTCTTCCCACAATTCCTTATAGCTTTCTTTTGTGGCAAACAGGGAAGAACTCACAAATAGTAAGGATAAAATAATTAGCAGGGATGTTTTGTTTTTTAAAATATTAATCATCATTATCTCCTATTAAATATTTAATCGAATATTATGTGGTTAGAGTTGGACATCTTTGTTTAGAAGTCAAATGATTTTATGAAACTCAATATTACTTTCGACTCGTAAGCTTACGACGAGTCGAGTCTGTTGATTCAGTCTGTTGGTTCATTCGTCTCGATTGAACCAGTTATTAACTTACATCGTCCCGATGTGTTAAGAAGAATGAGATTTTCTGCAGTTAATTCGGGGTAAGGGGAGTTTGAGAGTCGTAAAGCGACCAGCTTGGTCGCTCTCTCGACCTGGCAGGTCTAGTTACAAAAAAGCTTACGACGAGTCGAGAAGAATTTTTGCAGGTGGAAGCAAAAGCTTCGTAATATGAGAAAACCAATTGAGCAAAGCGAATGCAACCTTGAAAAGGTTTAAGAGACTTTTTTACCTGCTGAAACTTTTCAACAATTATTTATTTCTTGACTCAAAAATTAGCAAAAACCAATTTCGTTATTGAAAATGTACAAGGAATTATTTATGATCAAACAAGATAAGGGGATGATATGGCTAATAATGAACTATTGAACAAACTAAAAAAAATACATAAATTAAAAAAAGAAGACATTGAAGCAGCTTTTAAGAAAATTGCTAAGGAAATATTTAATAACTATCTTTTGAAAATCAAAGATAATAAATATCGAATTACCGAAATTGAATTTTATTATTATGATAAATGCATACATCCTGATCCTTATGTGCATAGAGATAATAGACAACAATCATGTGGGGAATGGTATTTTCATCGATATAAAGAAAGTGATAAGTTAAAAGTTGGAAACTATAAAGGATTAGATATTACATTTGGTAATAATTCTAGTTTTGGAGGAATTTTAATAAGAGCAATTGAAAAACAAAATGAGGAAAATGATTATACAGAGGGTCCTTGCAAAGTTGTGAATTGCATACTTGAGATAGAAAAAGATGACAATGAGAAATACAAACAATTGGTAAAAGAGATTGAAAAAACTGATATCTTTGAAAATAATAAAATCAATAAAAAAATAAGTTTAATATACCTATCTTATTCTGAAAAGAAAAATGATATTGTATATAAATGTCCAAGAAAAGGACTTAGTATAAAATCAAATTTAAGTTCAAATTGGGAAAAATATATTATGAAACCGTATCGTTATTTATTATATC
>JACNIV010000120.1:0-1647 GCA_014382915.1 Candidatus Cloacimonadota bacterium
AGTAATTCAATTTCTTAAACCTAAACCCGACTCGGGTTAGAAGATATATGTTTTATGGGCTGAATGTTTTCAGTCCCTTTTTTCTTTACAATAATTTTTATATTTTGAGAAGTATTCAACTGTTTGAAAGCAAAATATGAAAAGTAAAAATAAATCCTCAAAAGATACCGATCTTGCAAACGTTCGGGAGCTTATTACGCAAGCGTTCGGACTTATGAATTCAGATCCGAGCAAATGCATCTCAATCAGTAAGGAAGCATTACAGCTTTCGAACAAGCACCAATTCGGTGTTGGTCAGGGAATGGCATATATGCATATCGGATTGGGCTATTTCCATCAAAGCGATTATTATAATGCGCTAAAAAATTATCTGAAAGCAAAACCATTTTTCAAGAAAGAAAATTACTGGTATGGATTGAGAAGTATCTATAACAACATCGGGCTTGTATATAATCAGTGGGACGATCTGGAGAACGCATTGAAATACTTTCATAAAGACTTGGAATTAAAATCAAAATTTGATGATCCCAAACTCTCAAGCACCATTCTGAACAATATAGGCAGGATCTACCTACAGCTCGTTGATTTCGATAAAGCTGTTCAGTATTTCACAGAATCCCTCATAATATGCGAAGAATATAAATTACCCTATGGGATGTCTGTGAGCTATGACAATCTTGGCAAAACATATTTAAGACTTGGTGACACCCTCAAAGCTGAGGAATTCTATGAAAAATCGATTTCAATAAAAACGGAAATAGAAGATTATTCCGGCTTGAGTAATGTTCTTCAAAACAAGGCAATGTTGCTCATGAAATCCAAAGAATATAAAAAAGCTCTGAAGATGCTGGATAAAGCATTGGATTTTGCAATCAAAGTGAATGAGCAAAGTCAGATAGCAGGCATCTATCTGAAGTATGCAGATATCTATGAAACTCTGAATAATCCGGAAAAACAAAAAGAATTCCTTGATAAAAGTCTGAGTATCACCGAGTTGCATCATTTCCGTTCAAACGCTATGCAAGCCTATACAGCACTCTCTCAATTTTATCAGCGCAAACCCGATTACAAAAAGGCACTAGACTACAACCACAAATCTCAGCAGATCAAAGATTTCTTTTCTGATGAAAAGAAAACCCGTGCCATCGAAGAGATCAAAACCAGAATGGAAGTGGAACGTACTGAACGCGAGAAAGAAATTCTCCAGCAGAAAAATGACGAACTCGAAAAAATGAATGCTCAGATATTGGAACAAAAAACGAGATTAGAGCTGGTTGAAAAGGAATTGAAAGAGCTCAATCAAAATCTTGAAAAGAAAGTCATGGAAGAGACAGAAAAACGCCGCTTACAGGAACAGATCGTCATCCAAAAATCCAAGCTGGAATCACTCGGGCAAATGGCAGCAGGTATCGCTCATGAGATCAACCAGCCCATTGGTCTGATAAAGCTCGCAACTCAGAACCTCTTTCATAAGTTCAGCAATAAAAATATCACTGAAAAATATCTCGCAGAAAAATCTGCATTCATTGATGAAAACATAACAAGGGTCAATAAAATAATCGAGCATATACGCCTTTTTTCAAGGGATCAGCAGAAAGAGAGTATCCAAAAGATAGATGTCATTGAGATCATGAATAATGCCCTCTC
>JACNIV010000120.1:1704-4962 GCA_014382915.1 Candidatus Cloacimonadota bacterium
TGGTCCTTACACAGTTTAAAAATCACAATATCACCATCGTAGAAGAAATGGAGCCAGATCTGCCCCAGACAGTAGGAAATAAGTACCGCCTGGAGCAGGTCATACTTAATCTTCTTTCTAACGCAAGAGATGCCCTGGCAGAAAAATTCGATGAGTTTGATGATGCCAAAAAAATCACTATTCGCCTTTTTGCCGAAACAGAAAAAATCATCATCGAAGTGGAAGACAACGGCTGCGGTCTGGAGGCAGAATTTCTGCCCAATGTATTCGATCCTTTCTTTACGACTAAAGAGGAAAGTAAAGGAACAGGTCTGGGTTTATCTATCTGCTACGGCATCATCAGCGAAATGAACGGCAGCATCAGCCTGCGCAGCAGCAAGGGAGAATTCACCGTGGCAAGGATCGAACTGGTTAGTTGTGCTGGGATTTCAGAGATAAGACTTTGAGACTTTGGGAAGTTAGGAAGATGGGAAGATGGGAAGCCTTCCGAATGGTCGAAGAACCTTCGGAATGGTTTTTGTGTGAGTTGAGAAATGAGGAATTAGCCCAGTTGTTTATTAACCTATGGAATTCCGAATGACCATTCCATTAGGTTACGGCTGGGAAACAAACGTGAATAATATAAAAAGTTTGTAACATTTACAGCGGCTGAATAACCAGCTGATAAAAAAGGAATTTTATGAACAAATTAAATGTACTCGTCGTTGATGACGAACAGGGTTATCGGGACGAAATATCGGAATATCTAGGCGATTGCGGTTTTGCCGTGAAATCTGCCGAAAAGCCTTCGCAGGCGTTGGCAATGATTACTTCTCAAACGATTGATATTGCCATTCTCGATCTGAAACTGCCGGAAATGACGGGCATTACTCTGATGAAGAAAATGCTGAAGATCGATCCTGAAATTGCCGTCATCATCATCAGCGGACATGGCGATGTGGACAGCGTGATCGAAGCCATGCGGCAAGGTGCTGTCGATTTCTTTGCCAAACCATTCGATCTGATGGACATCCAATATGCCATCCAGCGAACGCAAAAATATCTTGGTATGCAGAAGCAGATCAGCAGCATCCGCAAAACCTACGAAGACCTGCTCTGCTCGCAGCAGGAGGACGGCAGCCGCATCATGATCGGCAGCAGCGACAGCTTTCGCAACATCCTGCATCTGATGCAACAGGTGGCGGCAAGCAAAGATACCGATGTATTGATCAGCGGCGAAAGCGGTACCGGCAAAGAACTGGTGGCGCGCGGCATTCATAACCTCAGCAATCGAAAGGAGCGGGTTTTCTTCGATGTGAACTGCACAGCGGTTCCCGAAAATCTGTTTGAAAGCGAATTTTTTGGTCACGCCAAACATGCTTTCACGGGAGCGGATGCCAACCACAAAGGCTGGTTTGAAATGGCGAACGGCGGCACGCTTTTTCTGGATGAGATCGGCGATATGCCCCCATCGATGCAGGCAAAGCTGCTGCGCGTGCTGGAAGAGCGGCAGATTCGCCCGGTCGGTTCCGCCCAGAAAATTCCCTTCGACCTCAGGATCATCGCTTCCACCAACAGAGATTTGCCTGAACTGGTAAAAACCAATCATTTCCGCCAGGATCTGTTTTATCGGTTGAATAAATTCAACATTCACATTCCACCCCTCAGAGAGAGAATTGAGGATATCGCTCCTCTCCTCGGTCATTATAATCACAAATTCAGTTTATCCATGAAAAAACCAGTGAAATCAATTTCAGAAAAAAATCTGCTTTTCCTGCAGAAATATCTTTTTCCCGGCAACGTGCGCGAATTGAAAAACATGGTGGAAAAAGCTGTGATCCTCTCTCAATCGCAGGATCAATATTTAAAAATAGATCATTTATCTGAACTGCAATCCGGGCAGCAGAATGGATTTAATGTTGCCGAGATGACCGATCTTTCTCTTTCCCGCCTGGAAACTCTGGAAAAACAAATGATCCGCCAGGCAATGCTGAAAACGGAAAATAATAAAACCAGAGCCGCTGAACTGCTGAATATCAGCCGTACCAGCTTGAATCGAAAAATAGCGAAACATAGTTTGATATGAGACAATAGCCCCGCCATTCATGGCTGGGCTATTTTTATGATTCCGCATTTGCTCCCTTGTCAAGGGGAGCTGTCCGACTTCAGGAGGACTGAGGGGTTAAAAATCTATTCACACCACCCAGATCGAACGTTTTCGCCCGATTGTGCCGAACGATTCCGTTCACTAATCTTAACTATTTGAAAATAAAAGCATAAACCTTCCTTAACTCCGGATTGTCTTACTAAACTACCGAGCGATTCAGTTCAATCAGGATTTTGATATAATTGCCTAATTATCTGTGATTCAACACTTTAACAAGTTTATCCAGTTTGGTATGCTAATTGCCACAATAATACTTTATTAAGGTGGTACATAATGCAGAATGTAGCGATCTATCACAGTGATCAGTCAGCCCGAAAAGAACTGTGTGAATTTTTCTATAACAAAGGTTATTCCCCATATTTTGCCCAAACGCAGTCCGAACTGCTCTCGCTTCTGGATAGTAAAGAATTATCGAAAACCTTCATGTATGTGCGCAATCTTTCTGATCTCAGGTTCCTGCAGCTTGTTCGCTCATCCTTTGCCGAGGTGGAGATCAATCTGATCATTCCGCCAAGTCTGCGGGAAATTATCGAACTTCTGCAAAACAGCGATTTCAAGATTTTGAATGAAGTAACGCAGATAGTATAAAAAAATTATATCCTTTGAAGGAGGAGAAAATGAGGATCAAGGGTTTATTTTTGTTGTTTTTTTTTAAGTTGTTATGTGTTAGGTTACTCTGCCATTCCAGTGCCTGATAACAACTGCCTCAGTTTTGACGGCACCAATGATTATGTGGCTCTGGCAAATGAAAGTTTATATGATTTCACCACAGAATTCACAATCGAGTTCTGGATAAAGGTAGATGAATGGAATCGACCCTGGCAGTCGATTATTACCAAAGGCGAGGGAGCCTGGCGCATTCACCGAAACAATGAAACAAGCAAGATTGCTTTTGAAACAGGTCAAGGGACAAGTTTACATACTGTATTAACCGAGACCGATATTGAACCAGGTGTCTGGTATCATATTATGGTGCAGAAGTTGGGAGGAGCAGGCGTCCTCAGGATCTATGTGAATGGTGTGATGGAAAATAGTGTAAGTGGTGTGGGAACTAATTGTCCAACTAATAACATCAATGTGATGATCGGTGAAAATGCCGAAGCAACGGGACA
>JACNIV010000121.1 GCA_014382915.1 Candidatus Cloacimonadota bacterium
CAAGTTTTCTCGTTAAATATCCTGAATCTGCTGTTTTTAAAGCTGTATCTGCCAGACCTTTCCTGGCACCGTGTGTAGAAATAAAGTATTCAAGTACTGTAAGACCTTCTTTGAAGTTAGATTTAATGGGAGTTTCAATAACTTCAGCAATACCTTCGGAAAGGCTTCGGGACGGTTTATCCATCAAACCTCTCATGGCTCCCAACTGCTTGATCTGGTCTTTTCCACCACGGGCACCTGAAATATACATCATGTTAATAGAGTTAAATCCTCCCTGATCTTCTTCCAGCTCTTTCATCAGAAGGTCGGTAACGTTTTCAGTGGTCATTTTCCATTTATCGATAACACGATTATATCTTTCAGTTTCTGTGATCTCGCCATTCATATAGCTGTCTATGATCTTTTGAACTTCCTTTTCTGTATGAAGAAGATATTTTCCTTTATCTTTCGGAGAAATTACATCATTGGCACTGAAGGTTATTCCTGCTTTGGTAGCATATTTGAATCCCAGGTCTTTAATATTATCCAGGAAAATAGCGGTTCTAGCTTGACCTACAGTTTCATAACATTCCATTGACAGGTCGTTCAATTTGCCTTTTGTAAAAGTATAGTTTTTGAAGGGTATTTCTCTGGGAATGATCTCGTTGAATATTACACGTCCTATAGTTGTAGTGATCAACTTGTCATCTATCAGTACCCTGATCCAGCTATGAATAGTTATCTTGTCATTCTTCTTCTTATCACCTTTTCGAGCTTGCAACAGTTCTTCCTGTTCATAAGCCAGAAGCAGTTCTTCAGGAGAACTAAAGTGTCTGAGTGCATTCTCATCTTCAGGTACTTTTTCCCTCTGAACTGTGAGGTAATAATTACCCAGCACGATATCTTGGTTTGTAGCCATAGCCAGCTTTCCACTGGCAGGCAATAAAAGATTCCTGGTAGAAAGCATCAAGATTCGAGCTTCCATTTGAGCTTCATGAGATAAAGGAACGTGAACTGACATTGTATCACCATCGAAGTCTGCATTAAAGGGAATGCAAACCAGAGGATGTAATTCAATAGCTTTTCCTTCGGTGAGAACCGGCATGAATGCCTGAATGCCGTGTTTATGTAGAGTGGGAGCCCGGTTTAGAAGAACAGGATAATCTTTTATCACATCTTCTAAAATTTTCCATATTTCCGGACGTTGTTTTTCTATCAATTTCTTAGCGGTTTTTGCTTTTTCAGCTTCGCCTAGTTTTTCCAGTCTTTCAATAATGAACGGCTTAAAAAGTTCGATAGCCATTTCTTTTGGCAGACCACACTGATTTAATTTCAGATTTGGTCCCACCGTGATAACAGATCGACCGGAATAATCTACACGTTTACCGAGCAGATTCTGACGGAAGCGACCGCTTTTGCCTTTGAGCTGATCAGCAAGAGATTTGAGGGGTCTGTTGCCTCTACCTTTTACCGGACGTGTTTTCCTGGAGTTGTCGATAAGAGCATCAATTGCTTCCTGAAGCATTCGTTTCTCATTTCTTAGAATCACTTCCGGTGCATTTATGTCGAGCAAACCTCTCAAACGGTTATTCCTTGTAATAACTCTACGATAGAGTTCATTGAAGTCAGCAGTAGCGAATCTACCGCCATCAAGTTGAACAAGAGGACGAAGAGTAGGTGGCAGAACCGGCAGAACTTCTAAAATCATCCATGCCGGATTATTACCGGATTTACGGAAGGCATCAACGATATTCAGGCGTTTTATTGCCTTTTGTTTTTTCTGGACTGAAGTTTCCATTTTGATGATAGTACGCAGATTCATGGCTTCATCTTCCAGATTGATCTCTTCCAGAAGAAATTTGATAGCTTCTGCTCCCATCAGAGCCAGAAAATCTTCACCAACCCTGTCACGGATCTCATAATACTCATCCACGTCTATCAGATCTGTCTTTTCATAATCGCTATCACCAGGATGTAATACTATATAAGATTCATAATAAAGCACTCTTTCTAGTTTTGTTACCGGCATATCAAGCAGAGTGCCAATAACACTGGGCATGCTTTTTACAAACCAGAGATGAGCAATAGGTACGGATAGTTCAATGTGACCCATACGGGAACGGCGGACCCTGGAAGTAGTGATTTCTACACCACAGCGGTCACATACTGTATTTTGGAAACGCTTTTTCTTGTATTTACCACAACTGCATTCGTAATCCTTTTCCGGACCGAAGATCCTTTCGCAAAAAAGACCACCTTTTTCGGGTTTATGGGTTCGGTAGTTCAAGGTATCAGATTTTGTTACTTCTCCGTAACTCCACTCACGAATGGCATCGGGAGAAGCAATCATTATTTTTACTTTATTGTAATTTTCTATTCTTTTATCTCGTTTGATCTCTCTAATCACTTACGACCTCCATCATGATTCCTTGTTGGAAAGAAATTCAATATTAAAGCAAAGCGATTTCAGCTCACTTACCAGGACATTAAATGATTCCGGAATGCCTGGTTTGGGAGGATTCTGTCCACTTGTTATAGCTTTGAAGGCATTTGTTCTACCTTCAACATCATCACTTTTGATGGTCAACATTTCTTCCAGCAAGCGGGAAGCACCGTAAGCTTCCAAAGCCCAAACTTCCATCTCTCCCAATCTCTGTCCACCATGCTGGGCTTTCCCACCCAGGGGTTGTTGGGTAATGAGTGAGTAAGGACCTGTAGAACGGGAATGCATTTTGTCAGCTACCAAATGATTTAATTTAAGCATATACATTATACCTACTGTTACTCTTTCTTTAAAAGATTCACCGGTCTTACCGTCGTAAAGAACTTGTTTACCGTCCAAAGGCAATTTCGCTTTTTTAGTTTCTTTGGCAATATCTTCCAGTGTAGCTCCGTCAAAAACCGGGGTTTCAATGTGTAATCCCAACGCTTTGACTGCTATACCGAGATGAGTTTCCATGATCTGTCCAATATTCATACGGGAAGGTACACCCAGCGGATTTAGGATAATATCAACTGGAGTGCCATCTTCCATGAATGGCATATCTTCGATAGGACTGATCCTGGAAATTACACCTTTGTTGCCATGACGACCTGCCATTTTGTCACCAACGGCTATCTTACGCTTCTTGGCTATATAGACTTTTACCATTTTACGAACACCATACGGGAGTTCATCTCCGTGCTTCAGGCGTTCCTGCAATTTTTTATAAATATTGTTGCTTTCTTCGTAAGCGGTTTTCACTTTCAGTATGATCTCGGTGTAGATATTCTGGTTTTTCTCAAAGTTTTCCACCAGGTCGTAATCGAGGTTGATTCGCTTGAAGTTTATCTTCTTTATATCATTTGCAGTGATTTTTTTACTGGATGGAATAAAGAACATATTGGTTTTTTCATCAACGATATTCTTGGCAGTTTGGCCAAGAAGTGCTTCTTCCAATTTGTTTTTCAGATAATCTTCAATGCGCTTTCTTCGTTCATTGTGTTCTTGTTTAATGCGATTCAAGGTTTCCTGTTTACGTTCCTGTTCTTCAAATTCATTGATATCTTCCAGGCGAGAAAATACTTTAACATCTATTACAACACCTTCCATACCTGGTTTTGCTTTAAGAGAACTATTTGTAAAGTCGCCAGCACGATCACCAAAAAGTGCTCTCATCAGGTTCTCTTCAGGAGAAGGATCGATATCGACGTTCTTAGGAGTTATTTTTCCAACGATGATATCACCGGCTGTAACCGTAGAGCCCACCCGGATGATACCGGTTTTATCGAGATTACGCAGAGATTTGATGGGAACATTAGGAATATCATAAGCCAGCTCTTCTTTTCCGTTTTTCATGTTTCTCACCAGTACTTCATGCTCTTCAATGTAGATTGAAGTAAGGGTGTCTTCACGAGCTACTTTTTCACTCAAGATAATTGCATCTTCGTAATTATAACCATACCATGGCATAAATGCCACAAGCATGTTACGACCCAAAGCAAGCCTGTCATCAATAATTGCAGGTCCATCCGAAATAATATTACCTTTCTTGACCTTTTTGCCTTTTTTAACTGAAGGTCTCTGGTTCATGGAAGTATCCTGGTTGGAACGAGCGAATTTCTTCAGGTAGATCCTGTTTTGGGTACCCAGGTCAAGAATGCTATCATCGGGGTTTTCCCGTTCAATATCGATGTAAGAACTGGTAACTTTTGTAACAACTCCATCATAGGGTGCAGTAGCAACCGCTCCGCTATCCTTGGCAATGATGTTTTCCATTCCTGTTCCCACGATTGGAACTTCCGGACTGATCAAAGGCACAGCCTGACGTTGCATATTCGAACCCATCAAGGCACGGTTAGCATCGTCATGTTCCAGGAATGGAATAAGTGAAGCCGAAGCAGAAACTATCTGTTGAGGCGACACATCCATAAATTGAACTTCTTCGGGATTAACCTGCAGGAATTCACCTTTATGACGAGCAAAAACCAATTTATCTGTTATTTCAAGATTTTCATTATAATTTACATTAGCCTGCCCAATTATGAAATTCTCTTCTTGAAAAGCATTGAGATATTCGATAGTAGAAGTGATCTTACCATTATCAATTTTAATATAAGGGGTCTCCAGAAACCCTAGTTCACTTACCCTGGCGAACATTGCTGGAGAAGATATCAGACCGATATTAGGTCCTTCCGGTGTTTCAATAGGGCAGATACGCCCGTAATGGGAATAGTGAACGTCACGCACTTCAAACCCGGCGCGTTCTCTTGTCAGCCCCCCGGGTCCCAGGGCAGATAATCTTCTTTTGTGAGTAATTGCCGTAAGTGGATTAATCTGTTCCATGAACTGTGAGAGCTGCCCGGTAAGGAAAAAAGCCTGAACTACTGCGATAAGTGCATTGCTGTTTATCAAGTCGTGGATTGTTACTTCATCTGAATTAGCAATAGACATTCTTTCTATCGCCGTTCTGGCTACTCTGGAAA
>JACNIV010000122.1 GCA_014382915.1 Candidatus Cloacimonadota bacterium
GAAGCATGATCGAATTTATCAGTAACGACATATTCTCCCTTATCCACCATAGCAGAGATAGCACCCAGATTTGCCATGTACCCGGCAGCAAAAGCCAGCGAAGCTTCCTTACCAACCAGTTTGGCCAGTTTATCTTCCAATTCGATATGAATGTCCAGAGTTCCATTCAGGAAGCGGGAACCGGCACAACCGGTGCCATATTTATCGGTTGCTTTTTTAGCAGCTTCAATTATTCGGGGATGATTGGTAAGACCCAGATAGCTGTTCGAGCCCATCATCAACATACGTTTACCATTACAGGTTACTTCGGTATCCTGCTCAGAGGTAATAATTCTGAAATACGGATAATGACCAAGTGCCATTAGTTCTTTAGCTTTCGTAAATCCTTTGACTTTATCGAATAAACTCATTTAACCTTCTTTAAATATTTTATTTTCAATTCAAAAACAGTTTTTCAATATACAATGTCAATAAAATAAAGTTAATTACTATTTTATCAACATCATTTTGCGGGTAAAAGCTTTATCTCCGGTGGTTAATTTATAGAAATAAACCCCGCTGGAAACCGGTTTTTCGGAATCATCTGTACCGTCCCATAATATTTCTCTCGTTCCCAAACCCCTGTTTGGGAACGTAACAAAAACTTTTACTTTCTGTCCTTTCAAATTATAAATTACAAGCTCTGCGTTCTCAGCGTCCTCTGCGGTGAGGCAAAATGAAATAGTTGTGGTTGGATTGAATGGATTAGGATAGTTATTTAATACTGAAACCATCTGAATTGTATCATCTGCAGAACTGACATATGGTAATTCAAATTCTAAAATATCTGATTCTCCTGCTACATATTCAGCTGAAAGACCAACCAGATATTGCTGACCATTTACGAGACCAGTTAGCTGATAGAATAATTCATTTGTTGTACCGTACAGGTCTCCATCCAAATAAATATTGTAATGCAGGAATGGAGAAGTACTCCCCGGTTCCGGTTCTTCCCAGGTTAGCAGCCAAGTCTGTAGATTAACTAATACATTTGTTGGTGGATTGAGAATGTGAGGAAAAGTAATTAATGTATCAATAATTATCGACTCTCCTAAATCGTAAACACAAGAGACACCATATAATATTGTGCTTCCAGGATTTGGTTCTATAATAAAATAATTATTAATGGTATTCGCTATAAAAGTATTATCAAGATAAATATTATAACTTAGTAGCAAGGCATAAGTTGGGCTTGTTGGTGGATATATTGTTAACTGATTTGTTTGATAGTTGAAAGTGATACTATCTGGAGGTGGTAATACCGGCAAGTATGGTTCATAATCCACAATTCCATAAGCAGGATTATCGTTTCCGTCGATGATCGTAACCTCAATCGCAGGATTTATATCCCATACATTATTTTCTGCAGTTACATCCAATGCACTGGCATTATAAACAGAAAAGACCTCGCCTGTATAGAATTCGTTATCGTGGATCATATTGAATCCATCATCGTCATTGCTGCCATTTTCCAGATCACCCAGGTTTGCTGTTGCACCATCCGTCAGATAGAATCCGGTATAATTGCCGGTGATCTCGTTGTAAGTGAACGTGCCATTTGCCCCGGAACCATAGAGCATTACACCGGCACCGGAATTGGGATCGTTTTCCACAAAATTATGATGAATATAATTATGTGCATAATATCCTTCTCCATTATATAAATAAACTCCTGTATAATTAAAGGAAATTTCATTGTATTCCACTGTGGGAGCCATTTCATTGTAATTGAACAAATTCGCCATCGTAATACCCTGCTTGCCATTGTGATGAATATAAGAATTGGAGATAGTGGGACTGCAATCGTGAGCACTGTTTTGCAAAGAAAGCTGGATCGCTCCGTAAAATGATGTACCCAAACCACATTGAGTAACTTCACAGGAATCGATGAGAACATTGGAATTATCAACGATCGTAATACCGCTTTTTTGCACGTTGACAATTTTGGAATTTTTAATCTCCATGTAGGAAGGAGTTGTGGTGGAAAGTGCAGAGAATGAAATTGCTTTCTGATGATCATCGATGAAAGAATGATTGATAAGAACCGGACTATTGATGGAATGAATTCCATAATCATTTGTATCATCGGTATTGGAAATGCGGCAAAAATTGAATGTGCTTTGCACGGTTTCGTTTTCCAGACGAATTCCTCCCCAGTTCAGTCCATTGTTTCCATGAAAGCGGATCGAATCTATTTCCGTTCCTTCTGCCAGTATATTTCCCAACGCTGTGATCCTGTAATTTCCCATGGCAATTAGTTCCACACCGGCCTGGATTTCCAGTGTTTCTCCTGCAGGAACGGTGATCTCTCCTATCATATTGTAGGGATTATTATCTGGTGACCAGATACCGGATTGGTTACCTGATACATCGATTGCGATGAGAGAAATGGTGAAAAGTGTTAAGATAGAACTAATTAATAACTTTTTCATTTTTTCTCCTTTTCTTCACATAATTACTCACAACTACATATATCAAAGCAACAGCTGCAATAATTGCTCCGAGCCATTTAAGCGAAGTTAAAAAACTCACCACAACACCTGCAATAAGAACACCAAAGAAAATGAACAGAATTGATTTCCAGAAACTGAGCCCGAGAAGATAAGCTGCCAGTGAACCTGTCCAGGCACCGGTAATTGGCAGGGGAATAGCAACAAAAAACATCAAACCGATCTCTTCATATTTTTCTATAACAGCACTCTTGCTTCTTGTTGTGCGGGAAATCGCTTCCAACAACTTCTTCAGGAAAGGCACTTTGAAGAACAATTTAGTAATAACATCGAAAAACAATAAGATAAAAAAAATGGGAACCATATTGCCGGCAATAGCAATGGGAAAGACCTTCCAGAGGGGAAGTTTATATGTTAATACTCCAATGGGAATAGCACCCCGCAATTCAAATATCGGGATCATGGCAATGAGGAATACTTTAATTTCTGAAGATACGTTGATCCGGTCGATCTTTGTTTGCATTGTCTCTTTAAATTCCGATGCTGCGAACAGGGATGCTGTTAAAGCTATGAGCAATAAGATCATCAGCAATTTAACTGTCATACCATCCTTCCTCTCCGATTAGCGGTACAAATGCACAACCGCCATGATTTGTATGAATAGTTCCTTCACTGGTTTTATCTATCACGATAAGATTCTGAAAAGCCCTGTTCCCGGTTGGGATCACCATTTTCCCATCCATAGCCAGTTGGTTTATCAAACTCTCTGGAATATCCGGTGCTGCAGCTGCTACAATTATCTTATTAAATTCAAGACAGGTAGGAATCCCATTTTCCCAGCCTTTGGTACCATCTCCAATTTTATAAAAAATATTTTCATACTCCATTTCATTTAACAGGTTTTTTGCTCTGTTTAATAGAACTGGAATCCTTTCCACGGTGTACACTTCTTTTGCGATTTCTGCCAGCAGAGCTGTTTGATAACCCGATCCTGTCCCGATCTCTAAAATTTTGTCAGAAGATTGAATATCTATCAAATCCATCATCAAAGCCACAATATAAGGCTGGGAAATTGTTTGTCCCTCACCTATACTAAGGGGTGAATCATTGTAAGAAAGATGCCTTATCTGTCGGGGAACAAAAAGCTCACGCGGTACTTTCAGGAAAGCTTCGATAACTTTTTTGGAAGCCACTCCTCGAGCTAATAAATGGCATTTCACCATAGCTTTTCTTTGATCTTCAAATTTCATCTTTCCTCAGAAGTTAATATTTGTTCTTCTTAACCCAATCTTCCATTTTCTGGTAGGACTGGTGCCTGGAAAAATTCGGATAAATAGGCGTGATGGAAATATAATTCTCGGAGATCGCTTTGAAATCTGTATTGCCCTCTTTGGACCAGAGCGGTTTTGCTCCACCGATCCAATATATTTTCCTGCCTCTGGGATCGGTCTGCTCTTTCACAAAATCCTGGTATTTTCGATGTCCTACCTGAGTGATCTTGATCCCCTTGATATCTTCCATCTCTACATTCGGGATATTGATATTGAAAACCTCGTTTTTATCTATAAGCTCATGTAATCCGTTCTCCAGCATCTTATTCATGCAGTTGGCAGCCGTTTCAAATTTTTGATCCACATAGGCAGCTAAAGAGATTGAGATCGCTTTAAATCCCAGGAACATAGCTTCCAGAGCAGCAGCAACCGTACCGGAATACAGGATATCCTCACCCATGTTCTGTCCCCCGTTGATCCCGGAAATGACCAGATCGATGGGTTCTTTCAGGACGATTTTTTCTGCCAGGATCACACAATCGGCCGGACTACCGGTAACTGCGAATTTGTTATCTCCCCTTAGCAATAATCTGAGTGGTTGATGAAGTGTAATAGAGTGCGAAGCAGCGCTTTGCTCCATGTCGGGTGCTACTATAATTATTTCATGTCCGTTTTTATTTAATACCTCTGCCAGAGTATTTATTCCTGGTGCATCTATGCCATCATCGTTGGTTAATAAAATTCTCATTTTTTCTCCAGTTTATGTGTCATTTCATAGCACACTATTTCTATGAAATTCCTGATATCCCTAAAATGTGAAATGTAACTTCTTTGTCCATCATAAATGGTAGCGATGGGTACAAAACCGACTCTACCACCAGCCTTGGCAATCTTCATGATGATTTCCGTTTCGAATTGATATCTTTTCGTACGAAATTTTAAATCTTTGATAATGTCCAAATTGTAGAGTCTGAACCCGCATTGTGAATCTGCAATTTTCTGCCTGGTTTTCAGCGAAACTATAAAGCTGGTAAGCTTGTTGCTACAGATCCTGGGAAAAGGCATTTTGGAACGGGAAAAATCTCTTTTGCCGATAACCAGATCAAATTTGTAATCATTTTGTTTTGTCATCTATTTGGCAATCTCGCTTTCTCCCATG
>JACNIV010000123.1 GCA_014382915.1 Candidatus Cloacimonadota bacterium
TGACGGCTTAATGGCCTGCTTTCACGGATAAGAACAACATCACCGATATTGCATTCATTTTTTTCATCGTGGGCTTGGAATTTTTTATGTTTTCTCACTATTTTCTTATAAAGCGGATGTTTGAACTGACGTTCAACTTTAACTACAATAGTCTTGTCCATTTTATCGCTTACAACCACACCTGTTTTAGTAATTTTTTTATTTATCATCATTGCCTCTTATTTTTGTTGAACTTTCTTTTTTAGTTAAAAGGGTTTTGATGCGAGCAATATCTTTCCTCACTGATTTGAGCCGCATAGGATTTCCCAGGCGGTTAGCAGATTGTTGGAACCTGAGGTTAAACATCTCTTCTCTGAAAGTTTCGAGTTGCTGATTTAATTCCTCATTGGTCATTTCGCGTAATTCAGACATTTTCATTACTCAATTCCCTCTCTAATAATTATCTTGGTCTTTATAGGTAATTTGTGACCGGCAAGTCGTGCAGCATCTTTTGCTACATCGATTTCAACGCCTTCATATTCGAAAAGAATTCTACCAGGTTTAACAACAGCAACCCAATATTCGGGTGCTCCTTTCCCTTTACCCATACGAGTTTCAGCAGGCTTTTTTGTGATAGGTTTATCGGGAAATATCCTGATCCAGAGTTTACCGGATCTTTTCATTTTACGTGTTATAGCAACACGTGCAGACTCTATTTGGCGGCTGGTTATCCAGCCTGCTTCCAAAGCTATTACGGCAAAGTCACCAAAATTCAGAGTACTACCTCTGTATGCCAAACCTGTTCTACGGCCTTTTTGTTGTTTTCTAAATTTTACTTTTTTTGGTGCTAACATTTATATTACTCCCGAATAATTAAGAATATCACCTTTATAAATCCATACTTTAATGCCGATAATACCATAAGTAGTATTTACTATTGTAAGAGCGTAATCGATATCTGCACGAAGTGTATGAAGAGGTGTTCGTCCTTCATGATATCTTTCTGTTCTTGCCATTTCAACACCACCCAGCCTGCCGGAGCACTGCACTTTAATACCTTGAACACCGCTGCGCATAGCGTTCCGGATAGCAAATTTCATGACTCTTCGAAAAGAAACCCTGCGCTTTAACTGACTACCTATCTCCTGACCAACCAGACTTGCATCCGACCAGAGATCTTTGATTTCCTGAACGTTTACAAACACGTTCTTTTCTGATTCTTTTTCTTTATTTACCATTACGGTCAATTCGTTTCTCAGTTTCTCGATCTCAGCACCTTTCCTGCCGATAACCTGACCGGGACGGGCAGTATGAATATCAACCGTGACAGATTTGGTTTTTCGTTGTATTAGGACTTTGGAGATCATCGCTTCTTTCAGTCTGTTTTTAATGTACTTCTTAATCATTAAATCTTCATGCAGTTTGTTAATGTAATCTTCTTTAGTGGCAAACCAGGTAGAATCACAATATTTATTAACGCCAATTCTATAACCTATTGGATTAACTTTCTGTCCCAAGGGTCTCCTCCTCTTTGTTATCTACTATATGAAGCGTGATATGGCATGTTCTTCTTCTGATTATTGTTGCTCTTCCCTGAGCACGAGGTCTATGTCTTTTCATAATAGGTCCGTCGTCAGCAAAAACATTGTTGACGCACATGTTGTCTATATCAGTTTTCCCTTCTTTCATTGTTGCATTTGCAATAGCAGAATTAAGAAGCTTCTGAACATCGTTAGCAACTTTTTTCTTGGAGAAGCTCAGTATTCTTTGAGCTTCAGGCACAGTTTTGCCGCGGATCAGATCGAGAATTAGTCTCGCTTTTCGTGCTGAACCTCTTAAATTTCTGACTCTGGCTATAGCTTCCATTATTATTAGCTCCCTTTAAAATTAAATCTTACTTACTTACTCTATGCCCACGATAAGTTCGTGTAGGAGAAAATTCTCCAAGTTTATGACCTACCATATTTTCGCTAACATACACAGGTACAAATTTACGCCCATTGTGAACGGCAAAGGTATGTTCCACGAATTTTGGTAAAATTGTAGAACGGCGGGACCAGGTTTTTATAACCTCTTTTTTATTAGCTGTATTCAAAGCATCAACTTTTTTCTCCAAATGCTTATCTACAAAAGGTCCTTTTTTTATTGAACGAGCCATAGTTATTCCTTTTTATCGCTTCTTTTTAGATTTTATTATATATTTATCGGAATATTTGCGGATCTTACGGGTCTTACCACCTTTTGCCAGAACACCCCATGGTGATACAGGATGACCACCACCGGAAGTTTTGCCTTCTCCACCACCCATCGGGTGATCCACCGGATTCATTGCCACACCACGAACTGTTGGTCTGATACCCATCCAGCGTTTACGTCCAGCTTTCCCAAGAACGATGGAGTTGTGTTCGATATTGCCTACCTGACCGATGGTTGCATAACATTCTTTCCTGATGAAGTGAACATCGTTGGATGGCATACGTACATGTACATAGCCGCCTTCTTTGGCAATGAGTTGAGCGTAAGAACCGGCACTACGAGCAATTTGACCACCTTTTCCGGCTTTAAATTCTATGTTGTGAATTATGGTTCCCAGAGGGATCTTATCGAGGGGTAATGCATTCCCAACTTTGATATCGGCTTTAATTCCTGATATTACGGTATCGCCAACCTTAAGTCCCAGCGGAGCAATAATGTATCTTTTTTCTCCATCCACGTAGTACAGTAGAGCAATACGGGAGCTGCGGTTCGGATCGTATTCAATTGCAGCTACTTTTGCAGGAATGTCAAATTTATTTCTTTTAAAATCAATTATCCTGTAATGACGTTTGTGCCCACCACCGCGATGACGGCAAGTGATATGACCATGATGATTTCTTCCTGCTTTACTAGGTAGCGGCTTAATCAAAGATTTTTCCGGACTTTCCTTAGTTATTTCCTCGAAGGTATAACCGGTTTTAAATCTCATTGTCGGTGTGATCGGTCTATATTTCTTGATACCCATTTTTGTACTCCCTTTCTTATGCCTCGAAATTAGCTATGGTATCGCCTGCTTTCAGTTTCACGATTGCTTTTTTCCAGTCAGCTCTTTTGCCAGTGTATCTACCCAATCGTTTCATTTTTCCTCTTTGGCAAATTGTATTCACGCTAAGTACGTTTACATTAAATATTTTCTCAATTGCTTTTGCTATCTCGATTTTGTTTGCGTTCAAACTTACCTTGAAAGTATAGTTGTTATTTATGCTTTGCAGGGAGGAAGTTTTTTCTGTGATCATCGGGGATATTACTATTTCTCTTTGATCTTTCATTTTGCGAATACCTCCTTCATCTTTTCTAACGCTGCTTCAGTAAGAACAAGACAGTTGCAGTTGAGAATTTCGTAGGCATAAATACTATCTGCTCTATCCATTTTAACATAAGGAATATTACTGAAGGAATTGATAATATTAGGATCACTGCTGTCGATAATAAAGAGTTTCCTGGATCTTTCCGGAGTAATTTTGGTAATAAGTTCTAATGCTTTTTTTGTATTTGCTTTTTCAAATTTCAGATCTTCTACTATAATAACCTGTTTTTCATTTGCTCTTTCGGTAAGTGCAAGTTTCAAAGCCAGTCTTTTCTTTTTCTTGGGAATAGGTTTATACCAGTTTTTGGGTTTGGGTCCAAAAGCACGACCACCACCAACTCGTATAGGTGTACGTCTATTCCCGGGACGGGCATTACCGGTACCTTTCTGCCTGAAAAGTTTTCTGCCGCTGCCATGAGCGTCGGAACGACTTTGAACAGAGGATGTCCCCTGACGTTGATTAGCCCGATACATCTTTATTACTTCATAAAGTAATGCCTGGGGATTTTTTGATTCAACAGCGAAAAGAGATTTGGGAAGAGTAACCTTGCCAACTTCCTCGCCTTGAACCGAATATTTATTTACTTTCAACATCTATCTTCTCCCGATTACAGCTCTTTTCTTAAACGAATGATACTGTTCCTGTGACCGGGAACGGCACCTTTAACCATTACAAGATTTTTCTCAATATCAACTTTTATAACTTTTACATTGAGAGCAGAGACTTTTTGCATACCCATATGACCGGGAAGGTTTTTCCCTTTATATACACGGGATGGAGTGGCACATTGTCCAATAGAGCCGGGTCCACGAAAAGACTCATGAACACCGTGTGAAGCTTTACCTCCATGATGACCGTGACGCTTTATTACACCCTGGAAGCCCTTACCTTTAGAAATTCCTGTTACCTTAAGTAGTTCGTTTTTCTCGAACATGCTCACATCAAAAACTTCGCCTTCCTTAATGTCTTTATATACTTTCAGTCGGAATTCATGTAGATATTTATAATTAGGACTATTGTGTTTTTTAAAATGACCTGCCACTGGTTTATTGATCTTCTTTTCATCGATCTCTTCATACCCGAGTTGTACGGAATCATACCCGTGTTTCTCTTTGGTCTTGCGATGAATAACCCGGCAAGGACCGGCTTGAATTACCGTAACAGGAATCATTTCCCCGTTCGTACCGAATATCTGGGTCATTCCAATTTTTTTTCCTATCAATCCTATCATCTCAAACTCCCTTAAGCCTTGATCTCGACGTGGACACCAGCGGGTAAGCTAAGCTTTTTCAGTGCTCCTGTTGTCTGTGGAGTGGGATTCACAATGTCTATTAATCTTTTATGAACCAGCATTTCGAATTGTTCCTGTGCTTTCTTATTAACGTGAGGAGATTTGATAACAGTATAAAGCGTTCTTTCGGTGGGCAGGGGAATCGGGCCTACAATTCTGGCACCGGTATTTTTGGTGTTCTTCACAATTTCTGCTACAGATTTATCTAACAAGCGAAAATCTTATGCATTAAGCTTGATTCTTATTTTATCGTCAGTATTATTTTTGGAAAAAGCTAATTTTTCAAGTGTTTTTTTATA
>JACNIV010000124.1 GCA_014382915.1 Candidatus Cloacimonadota bacterium
TTTACAGGATTTAATCTTAAACTCTTTTTAATATCGTATTTTGAAATCCTGAGAAGCAGAATTACAGGTAGAAGAATGATGAGTAATTCGGTTTTTATAAGACCGTTCATCAGTTCTTTTGCTTGCCAGCTACTTCCAATATAATACAATGCAAGAAGTATTACAAAGAAGAAAATGACAACAAACTGAATTGAGAAGATATCTTTTTTTTCCTTTCCCCAGAATTTAAGTGACTTTTCTTCTGCAGTTCTGAACAGTACTGCCTCATTATTGAAAAGCCTGATAGACAATGAAACCATGATAATATCCAGAATCAATGTCGAGCCAACTACAATGAATAAATACACTATATTGTAATTGCTAAGCATAATGTCTCTTATCAAAAGTGAAAAATTGACAATAGGAATCAGTGCAAAACCCAGATTCAATTCAAAACCCGGTAAAAAGCTTACCATGGAAAGCATAATAGAGCCAAAAATAAGCGGCATCTGGTAGCTTTGGGCTTCTTTGATATTGCGGGAATAGGTGGAAATTGAAAGTAAAATAGCAGAAAATAACGTAATAAGTGGAAGCATTATCAGCAAGATCAGAGCGAAATTGCCCAAAGGTAATTTCAAACCATCCAGAGCTTGATCTGCCTGGCTGAAGATATGCGAAAAGGTAATATACATGCTGAACAGGTTTAAAAGCACAGTTACTATAGACATTGTGATGATGGTGAGATACTTCCCCATTACAAGTTCATTTCTACGTGCGGCGCTTACTAAAATGGTTTCCAGTGTACCGCGTTCCTTTTCACCGGCTACCAGATCGGAGGCTATAACAGAAGCGGCACTTATAGTAAGGATTATTAATAAATAGGGCAGGATTTTCCCCAGCGCAAAACTCATCATTTTCTCGGGTGGAGCTATGTTTTCATCTTTGATCTCTACTGCATTCAGTATCTCTATGTTTATATTGATCTTACTCAGTCTTTCTCCAACCAGCTGCTGTTCTATATCTTTAATTAAATCTACTATTTTTTCATGAGCTAAAGAACTTTTATCGTTTGAGCGATTATAATAAACTGAAACATTAAGCACCTGAAAACCGGAAGTGGAAATACTATCTTGAACATCTATAAGAGCTTGAATAGAGTTTTCTTCCAGAAGATCCAGGAAAGTTGATTTTTCGAAAATCACAACTTCTTCCATGATCTGAAAATTCTCTACTTTTTTCAATTCATCTTCAATACTTACCGAAGAAACATTTTGTACGTTGTCGTTCACATAAATGACCATTTCCTGTTTTTCCAGTTTCAATTCCTGACGTGACATCATCGAATAAAGTCCTATCATTAGAAGTGGGTAAAGAATGATCGGCAGAATAAGTGAAGTAATTACTGTTCTTCTATCACGCATCAGGTCCAGGAGTTCTTTTTTATAAATGATGAGTATCTTACTGAAGTTCATTATCGGCCTCCCGGGTTTTGGTTACAAAATGTATGAAAATATCATCTAGGTCGTGCATGCCTGTTTCCTGCTTAAATTCATCCCAGCTTCCTTCTGCCAATATCTTTCCTTCGTGTATCATTACTATGCGGTCGGCAATGCGTTCTGCTTCTCGCATAATGTGGGTGGAAAAAAGAACACATTTTCCATCCTTTTTACATTTATAAATAAAAGAGACGATGTTCTTTGCAGTAAGAATATCCAGACCTGCCGTAGGCTCATCAAATATCATCACGGGTGGATCGTGAATGATGGAACGGGCAATGGAAACTTTCTGTTTCATACCAGTAGAAAGGAAATCTATCTTCTTATCGAGGAAATCGTGCATATCAAGCAGATCTGCCAGTTCTATAATGCGGGATTTGATCTTCGCATCTTCCACATCATAAAGTCTGGCGAAATATGTAATAACCTCTCGTGCAGTTAAACGACTGTACAAACCCGTATCACCGGACAGGAAACCAAGATTTGCTCTAACTTTCTGTGAATCGTTTTTTAGATCGAATCCTTCCACAGTTGCTGTACCTGCAGTAGGCTGTAAAACCGTGGAGAGCATTCTCATGCAGGTTGTCTTTCCAGCTCCATTTACGCCCAATAGAACAACTATCTCGCCCTTATCGGCAGTGAAGGAAAGATTATTAACTGCATAGAGCTTTTCCCCATCTTTCTGGATAAATACCTTAGTAAGGTTTTGTGCAACTATCATTAGTCCTCTTTATTCAAATATTGAGTTGTTGACATTTATAAATAAAGGTAGAGATAATATCAACTCTACCTTTAGTATTATTTTTACGATTATACTTTGGGAATGAAATCCGTTTTATCATCGATCATGCTCACAAATTCTGCGATGATCTTAACTGCACCATCCAGGTCTTTGAAAGAAATGATCTCGTTGGGAGTGTGCATGTATCTGTTGGGAATACGGATAAGACCTGCCGCAACACCGGAGCGTGTGGTCTGGATCGCATTGGCATCTGTGCCTGTTCCACGAGGAGCAGCTTCTACCTGGTAAGTAACTTTAGCTTTTTCAGCTGCTTCTTTAAGAAGTTGAAAAACTTTTGGATTGATATTCGCACCTACCACCACAACCGGTCCTTTTCCCAGACTGCGTTCACCAAGCAGGTCTTTATTCATACCGGGATAATCGGTGGCATGGGTAACATCGATGGCGATACCTACGTGAGGATCAATTCCGAAAGCACTGGTTTTTGCACCACGCAATCCGATCTCTTCCTGCACAGAAGATACTGCATAAATATTGGGTACCACTTTCTTGCCTGCCAATTCTTTCAGAACCGCAGCTACTACGTACACTCCAGCTTTATTATCTGTAGCTTTGGTAGTTACCAGATCGCTGCTCAACATTTCCATTCCTGGTGAGAAAGTAGCAATATCACCGATGGTAACTTTTTTCTCTGCTGTTTTTTTATCTTTTGCTCCAATGTCGATCCAGAGGTCTTCCATTTTGGGAGCTTCCTTACGTTCATCAGGTTTAAGAAGATGAATAGGTTTTCTACCAATAACTCCACGAACAACTTTCTTACCATGATAAATGTTTACACGCAATCCGGGCAGAAGATTGGTATCCACACCACCTACAGCTTTGAAACGAATGAAACCGTTATCGTCGATATAATGCACCATCAAGCCGATCTCATCGGCATGACCAACCACCATGAAACGAAGCTTGCCGGTACCTTTCTTAATCGCTATCACATTGCCATGAACATCTGTTTTTACTTCATCGGCATATTCTTTTACATAATTCCTGTAAACTTCCTGTGCCGGCTGTTCAAAACCGGATGGGCTGGGAGCCAGCACCAGGTTTTTAAAGAACTTCTTATCCATAAATTCTCCTTTAATCTTTTTTATTTATTTATCAAATTAGCAATTATTTGCTACTCCAGAGGCAAAGGGATTAACTGTTTCTTTTTTTTCTTTTTTGGGTTTATCATGAGGTATCATGCAGAGAAATTTGAGAACTTTGTTCCCGGTATTTTTATAATTATGTGTAAAATTCGGTTCCACATATAGAATATCACCTGCTTTAAATGGCACTTCACCATCTTCGGTGGTAAGAACACCTTCACCTTCCACAATGAAATTTTCGTGTTCCCAACTATGTGAATGATAGGGAGTAAATCCACCGGGCTCAACTTCGAACATACGCATGGCAAAGTTAGGTGCACCATCATTTTGAGTTACCATTCTGCGGATACTGGCTTTTTTTGCTCCTTCCATAGTTACTTCTTCCAAAGGAATATCTTTATAATGCGAATGTTTCATTTTCTTCCTCCTTAAAACGTTTTCCTTTTATTTTCCATCAGTAAGTGCGTCAATAAAAAAACGCTCCCAATGTTGTTTTGGGAGCGTACAAATAAATTCTATAATTTTTCAGTTATACAGAAATAACTTCCTTTACTTCAGGAAGCTCTTCTTTGAGAACTCTTTCGATACCTGCTTTAAGTGTGAGCGTAGCCATGGGACAGTTACCACAAGCACCTTGAAGTCTTACTTCCACTACACCATCTTCGCGAATGTTAACCAATTCACAATCTCCACCATCTGCCTGTAGAGATGGACGTACTTTATCCAGAACTTCCTGAACTTTTGCTTTATCTAACATTTAATTCCTCCCAATGATTTTTTTATTTGATACCGAAAAATAATATAAACAAAAACCGTAAAGAAAAAAGAAAAATAATTTAAATTTAATTAATCTGAACAAAAATATCTGTATTTAAAAATTCTTGACTTTAAAGCCCTCTTTTAAAGGTTGACTGTGATTGAAATTCAAAAAATACAAGGAGAATGACATGAAGAAAAAAGTCATCATTATGGGTGCTGCAGGGCGTGATTTTCATAACTTTAATTTATACTATCGCGATAATGAAAATTATGATATAATTGCCTTTACAGCTACACAGATTCCCGATATCGATGGAAGAAAATATCCGGCAGAAATAGCTGGAAAGCTCTATCCGAACGGTATCCCCATTCATGCAGAAGAAGAGGTCATCGATCTTATCGAAAAACATGATGTTGACGAAGTTGTTTTTGCTTACAGTGATATTCCCCACGAAAGAGTTATGAATATTTGTTCTTATGTGAACGCCGCAGGAGCAGATTTCAAACTTATGGGTCTGAATAATTCCCGTGTAAAAACAACCAAACCCCTGGTAACAATTTGCGCAACCAGAACAGGTTGTGGGAAAAGTCAGACAACTCGTAAGGTGGTAGAAGTACTCAAAGCCAAAGGATTGAAAGTTGCTTCTATACGTCATCCTATGCCTTATGGCGACCTGGTAAAACAGAAAGTTCAAAGATTTGCTAAACTGGAAGATTTGAAGAAACACAACTGCACAATGGAAACAATGGAAGAGGACGAACCACATAACA
>JACNIV010000125.1 GCA_014382915.1 Candidatus Cloacimonadota bacterium
TTCGGAAAGTTTTCTCACACATCCAACCTTCCGAATCCGCAAACACAGAAAACTTGAAAGAAAGGCTTCGGAAGGGAATTTACACGATAACCAACAGATATGATAGCATCGAGATTGTAATATTTAGTTTGATATTTTTTTCCATCTGCGGCAGTATGTTCCAAAATGGAACTAACTGAATTTTCTTGTAATTCCCATTCTTTAAATATGTTATTTAAGTGTTTAGTTATTGCTGGTCTTTGTACTCCAAACAACTCACCCATACTTTTTTGAGTTAACCAAACTGTTTCATCCAAAATTACAACATCGATGTTTATATTGCTCGTTTGAGAACTATAAAGCAAAAAATTAGATTTTCTTTCCAGTAGTTTTTTCATAATTACGTCATTCATATTTTCATCTTATATTACATAAATATTATTGGAATAGATCCAGCCATAACCCCGGTGTGTGATCTCCAAGCGGTAGTTACCTTTTTTCTTTATAGGAAAATATCCTTTTTCATCTCTTTGGGAAGATATTTTTTTTCCATCTCTAAAGAGTGTGACTTTGGCAATTATAGGTAATTTAAAATAATATTTCAAACCCTTAATAAATTTTATATCTTCGCCAAAAATGGCACTATTCCCAAGAGCATCGGAAATACCAGCATAAAAACCGAAAGGATTTCCCATCTTATAGTTTACAATGTAACTGTTTCCATCTTTCAGCGCAGTTAAAATTGACTGTTGAGTAATGGGCTTATTTTCTTCGAGCAGAACATTTGTTCGTATAGTTTTAAAGAGTTGCCTGTGTGTAAGAAATGTAAATTTGAAACCGAATTTTTCCATTTTTTCAGAATGTGCATCGATACTGCCAATAGCAGCTTTTCGCTTTCCTTCCCTGTTCATCTTATCCCACCATTCAAGTATTTGTTGATGAGGTTTTCTTATAAATAAAGAAGGAAACAACACCAGAAAAAGTCCATTCAATTTAGGATTCATTTTCCCGATCCACTCCGAAAGATAATTCCATATTTCCAATCCGTCAAAATCATCATTTGCCAGATCTGTCCAGACATAGGTACGGAACTTGGAAGAGACCCTCTTTTCTATGGGATGAGCTGCAAAGCAGATAGCATTATTCTGGGCATAATATGCCACATATTCTTTAGCATCTTTTCCCCGTAATATCTTATCAGAATTAAAAACAAGATAGTGATTATTATTCTGTTTATCGTTTACTTCCATGCCAACGATAACGAATAGATCCTTTTCGGAAAGCACGCTTTCTTCTTTTTTAGCATCCAGGTTCAGATGGTCGTTTATGGTTATGTAATCCAGTTCCTGCTTCTTTGCCAGTTGAATAATTTTTTTTACCGATTTGCTGGAATCGAAGGAAAATTCCGAGTGGATATGGATGCAGCCGGTGAGCTCAAAAAACGAACGGTTAAGAATATTCTTTTTTTTCATTTCTGCTTTATTAATAGACATTTGCGGAATTGCTTTTTTACAATTCCACCGATCTTCGATTCAATTTTCATCAAATAAACACCGCTTGCCACTTCTTTATTATTACTATCTCTGCCATCCCAGGTAAAAATGTGAAAATAGCCGATTTCATCAGATTTAATTTTCTTTATCAACTGCCCTTTTATATTGTAGATTGCTACAGTAGGTTGCTGAACTTCATCGGTTGAATTCAGACTAATATTCAGGTATCCGGTAAAATTAAAGGGATTGGGATAGATCTGTACACTCTGCTGATATGTGGGAATATCATTTTCATCGATGCTTACCAGACCGGGTATGAACTCGGTAAAAGGCAGTGAGTTCACCAGGAATATCTCTTTTGAAACATTATCCTGCAACCAATACACAACACTACAATTAACGGTATCGCCACTTATCGTTTCGAAATCTTCGATCATATTAAAGCTGATGGTATCGCCATACGGTTCTGCATAATTCAGCAGCAACCCCGTTGCATCGTCTACCATATACAGCATTGCCTGGATATCAATGTCTGAAGGTAAACCCTGTATACCCGAAACGTCCTCCATTATAGCAGTATAGAATGTGAGACCTGAAATAAAATCTGTAAAAAGTGGCGTTTGAGCGTATTCAAATTGAACAACAAATTCCACCTCACCGTAATCATTATAACTGGCATAACTGGTATCGCTTTCCACAAACGTTTTTCCTTCATTCAATTCCTGGTAATAGATGGAACTGAATTCGTCTGAATATCCCGAATAATATCCCAGAATTTTGTTAGTTCCATTTAAGATGGTAGCAGGAAAACCCATGAGATCGTAATAATGAAATCTTTCTAAAGAATAGGGATTAAAGAATGGTTCGTCCGGGAAATTGGCAAAATAATTCAACACCAGGGAGCTATCGGGATGCAATATAGCAGATTGAGCATTCCATACATTTTCAGAGCTAATATCGTTCGCTTTAACTGCATTTTCTACAAAAACCTTCTTATCATAAATGAAAAGATTAAACTGATCGTTGTACGAATTATTCTGCGTTAGACTATCAGATACGCAAACCAATTCTGCATCGACTTCATATTGAGCTGGTCTTGCAAATAGCTGGTAGAAAAGGCTGTCGCTAACATCGTACTCGATAGTCTGATCCGGAGGAATTGCAGGTAGTAGAATCGAATCACATACATTTCCTGTGGAAATATAAGTAAGGTCAATTTCCTCTTCAGGACAAATAAAGTTGATATTGATATATGCATTATGAACTGTTTCAGATGAATTGTTTTTTATAATAAATACGGGAGAAACTTCTCCTGCAGGTACCATATCTCCTACCCACGAAAGAGTTATCAGATCCAGATCTGTTCCTTCTGTGATGAATCTTCCCTGCAAGCTGAACAGGAATTCCGATTCGAAACTGTTCGCCAGCATATTATAGTAATATCCGTTATCCAGGAAATAACTGTGAGAACCATCTACTGCGGAAGCAGAGATAAATTGAGTGCTGGAATTGGTTGGGTAATCCACTACCAGCCAGAATATTGTGTCGGTAAAGGTTTGTGAGAAATCTATATCATTCCAATCCTGAAAATTCATTGCAGCAGGTTGGATCTCCTGCTGATAAAGAATTCCTTCAGGGGTAAGGTCGGGTTGATTGTAATCATTTTTACAGAATATAACTGACATAGAATCGCTACTTTGCTGTCCTGGAATATACACCCTGGCTCCCTCTGCCTGGAATTCAAGGGAATCTATCCCACTGAAATAATTATTAAAATCAAATTTAACTGCCCAGCTATCTGTGCCATACCAATGCTGATCGTCTGTATTAGTGTGATAATAAACTAATGAATCCCTGCAAACCGTTACATTCTGCCCGGAAGCAGAAAAATAATCGATCGCATTCAGCAGAGAAATACATACTATGAAAACAACTATTAATATCTTTTTCAATTACAAACTCCCCATGTAAAGGTTTCGGTCTTTATCATCTTGTAAAGTTTTAATTGGTTTTCCTTGCTTTTTTACTTCCCCGCCAACGCCTATGAACCCAGAACCATTGGGAAGGGTATTTTAAAATATACTTTTCGATCTGTTTGGATATTATTTGCGAAAGCTTTCTGATATCATCCAGATTATTTTTGTAACCTTCGGGAGATATGATCGGTTCAAAGAAAAACTTATGTACTCCATTTGGTTGGCGGATGGCAATAGCAGGAACAATGGGAATACCATTTTTAATGGCAATTTTTGCCGTTCCAACGAAAGTGGAAGCCGGATGTCCCAGAAAATCTATTAAAACTCCATCTTTGCGCGCGTTCTGGTCTACCATTATAGTAACGATATAATTTTCTTTAAGAAGTTTCAATACGGTTCGTAAGGCTTTCTTTTTTTCGATCATTACCAAACCGTCATTTTCACGCAAGCTGTAGGTGAAATCATTTAAATAACGATTACGAAGTTTCTTATAGATTACAGAAAGTTTATGCCTGCTATTAATGTACCTGCCGGCAAGTTCCCAGTTACCAGTATGACAGGAAGCAAGGATTACTCCTTTACCCATTTGTATCGCCTCTTCCAGATGTTCCCATCCTTCTAACTCTACTTTTTTATATAACTTATTAAAATTTGCGAAATACATCTCAGCACCGGTTTTTCCCAAATCCCGATACATTTTTTTAAGCATTATATTAATTTCTTTTTGGCTTTTCTCCGGATAGACCCTCTTTAAATTATTTACAGCTATCTTACGGCGAATGCCAAGTACCATTCCACCAAAAATCATCAATTCTGCTGCCAAGAATTTAATAATGCATAATGGAAGCAATTTTAATCCATAATAAAGAACTAAGAACGAAATAAATTCTATCCTGCTTTGTAATGGCTTTCTCATGCCAACTCCTATCAAATAATGAATCCAATCTTAAAAAAGCCTAAAAGTAGGCAATATAAAAAATCTATGGTGTAAGACTTTCTTTTTCTTGACTCTCATAATTTTAAAAAAAACATGTACTTTGATTAAATAATAAATGGGGTAAATATTGAATATTCTGGCACTCTGCACAACATCCACTTCCGGCAGTATTGCCATTTTTAAAGAAAATTCCATTGCTTTTATCAGTTACCTCGATATCAGGATAACACATTCCGAACGGTTGATGCTGCAGATCGCTTTTGGATTGGAACAAAGCAGAATAGAACTGAAGAATCTGGATCTTGTAACTATCGCCAACGGTCCCGGCTCTTTTACTGGTATCAGGATAGGATTAGCTACAGCCAAAGGAATATGCATGGCTCATGAAATTCCCCTGCTTCCTGTAAATACATTGGAACTTCTTGCCTACAATCTTTTTGGAAATAGCAGGCAAATCTTACCATTTATCGATGCCCGAATGAGTGAAGTGTATGCTGCATTATAT
>JACNIV010000126.1 GCA_014382915.1 Candidatus Cloacimonadota bacterium
TCCAGATAATTTTCCACCGAAGATAGTGCTTCGAACAGATCGAACCCGGAGATACTTCTTCCGGAACCACTGCCAATACCATCTTTAAAGGTTATCATTATTGCTGGTCTGTAGTATTTTTCTACCAGTTTGGAAGCAACAATTCCAATAACTCCGGAGTGCCAATCATCAGAAGAAACCACAATTATCGGAGTTTCATCCAGATTCTTATATTTCTTTTCGATGATATCACAGGCTTCCTGGAAAGTCTTCTGATCTATCTGCTGTCTCAGGGAATTTTCCCTTTCAATTATTTGAGCTAATTCCTTGCTGCTTTCTTCATCCGTAGCAACCAGAAGCTCTACTGCCCGCATGGCACTGCCCATTCTGCCTGCAGCATTAATGCGCGGAGCCAGTCCAAAAACTATATCACTGGAGTTAAGTTCTTTCTCGGCAAGACCTGCAATATTTATCAATGCTGTCATTCCGATATTCTGTTTTTTTACTAATCTTTCCAAACCGATACTGGCAAAGATCCTGTTTTCTCCCGTTAAAGGTACAATATCAGCTATTGTACCTAAAGCTACCAGGTCTACATATTTATCAACAGCTTCCTTGAAATTGATTTCCATTTCACTGTAAACTGCCATTAAGAGTTTATAAGCAACCCCAACTCCAGCCAGTTCAGCAAAGGGATATTCACAGTCTTTCAGTTTAGGATTAATAATAGCGTAAGCTGCTGGTAGTTTCTCTTTTGGATTATGATGGTCTGTAATTATAATATCCATACCCAGGCTATTGATCTGTTTAACTTCTTCAATAGCATTTATACCGCAATCGACACTGATGATAACCTGAGCGCCATTTTCTTTGATTTGATCCACTCCGCAGAGAGAAAGTCCATATCCGTCTATCATACGGTGCGGAATATAATAGTTCACGATTGCACCCACTTTTTTTAACCCAAGATACAGAAGAGCTGCCGAGGTTGTGCCATCCACATCGTAATCTCCGTAGATCATGATCATTTCTTCTTTATTGATAGCACGAATAATCCTTTCTACCGCTTTTTTCATATCTTTAAAAATAAATGGATCAAAAACGTCATCTAAGCTGGGATTGAAAAAATTATTTATTTCAACGGGATCGGTGATACCTTTACAGACAAGCATTTCTGCTATCATTTCCGGGCATTTTATCAGCTCTGAAATCTGTTTTATTTTATGTTGTTGTTCATCAGTTAAAGCTTCAGATGTTGTCCACCTTTTCTGCATAAATTTATCCTTATTTTTTATTTAATATAAAATAAATAGTTTGTCAAAGAAGATAATAAGCCGAATTCTGTAAATTGCTTAACAAGCAATTCAATGTCTATTTGTCTAAGCCGGATATTGCTATACTCATCCGAGTTCATAAAATGACCGGTTCAAGCTGCCTACCCAAGAGTTAAATAAGCCGGGCCGACTCTAACTCTTCTATTTGGCATTGCACCGGATAAGGCATTCCGAGCACCCCGATTCACACCGGGGTCTGGTGGTCTCTTACACCACCTTTTCACCTTTACCCCGCACCTACATGATGAGGAACTGAAACTCATCATGTAGGTGCAGGGAAGTCTGTTTCTGTGGAGCTTGCTTCCCGTTACCGGGACTTCCCGTTAGGAAGTATCCTGCCCTCTGGTGTTCGGACTTTCCTTCCAGCACCTACTTTGATGGTTAAAGTAATAAGACTAACAAAGTAGGTGCTGGACAGACATTCTATCTTCTTTGACAACACTTATTAAGCGGGTTTTGCAACCAGTATTCTCCCGCAATTTTCGCAATTAATGATCTTCTGCCCTTCGTTAATTTCAATTATCAACTGAGGCCTGATGTTATAGCCGCAACCTCCACAAGCATTATTATCGCTAAAGACAACAGCTTTTCTACTTTTGTTTTTTATCAATAATGCATATCTGCGTACAAGTTGAGGATTTAAATCTTTTGCTAATAAATTACGTTTATTTTTGTATTCAGCAATATTTTTTTCTACATCTTCTATCTTTTTTCTAAGCTTTTCTTCATTAGCTTTCAGTTCGTTATCTGCTTTCTTTTGATCTTTTTTATTTATTTCCAATTGAGCACGAATGTTGACTTCTTCTTCCATTAATACAATAAGTTCATCATCAATATCGGAATTTTTATTTTCCAGGTGGCTTACTTCACTGTTAAGAGCTTTGTATTCTTTGTTCGTTTTAATTATAAGAAGCTGATTTTTATATTTATCTATCTTCTCATTATTGGCTTTAATATCCAGTTCTTTTAGCTTTTGCGTTTTCAGATTTTCATCCAGAGCATTCTCGGTTTCAACCAGTTTATTATTTGCTGTTTCCAGGTTTTGCTTCAGGTTGCTAAGCTCTTCAGGGAGTTGTTTTGTGAGAATTTCTTTTTCCCCGATTATATCATCACATTCCTGCATATCGACCAATATTTTAAGTTCTTTGATCATTTCTTTCTCCAAAATTTCTAAACGCCTATATACTAAAAGAAGCATTTACCTATTGGCAAATGCTTCCTGTCATATAAATTTATTAACAGTTGACTCTACAATTTTACTTTTTAACAACCTCACTATATAAATACCTTTTAATATTATTCATAATCAATAGATTTTTTTTCCTCATTTCTGTCAACTTCATTTATCAGCAATTGATTATCTTTAATAGAAAATATCACATTGTTTAGTTCTTCACCGATTAACTTCGAATGTTTAAAAATTCTTATATGTGTTTCAGGATAAACTTTTTCAAAAACTGTTATATGGAAATCGGTTAATTCGTCCTGTAAAAGCTCGTCCATTCTTTTTTCATATTCTTCTTCCATTTCTTTCAGTTCAGAAGATAGAAGTGGAATGATTTCTTCATTTTCATCCGGATTACTTCTAGTATTTTCAAGTTTATCCTGTATTTCTCGAATCATTTCTTTCAAATAAGGTAAAGCAGTTATCTCAATTTCGGTTAACACTGAGAACGGACTTCCAACATTGGATAATGTAATGTTGTTTCCACATTGCAACAAGCAATTAGCAATGGAACTGCCTTCTTCACCTATGATCTTCTTTTCGGAGTGAAGATTGCTAAATCTTATGTTTTTATTAATCGTTAGAATTCCGTTACAAACTATCCTGGCATTTTCTGCATATTCAATATTCACATCGCCGTTTACAAATACACCCTTATTCTTGCAATCACTAATATTGCCTTTTACTCTTAAATTTCCAATAACTTCAACACGTGAATTTGTAATCACTCCATCAATGGTAATGTCACCGTAAATCTTCAAATCTTTATCAATTATGTTTTCGTTAATAAAGAAATCGGATTTTACATGAAGTTTATTCTGGTTGTCAATAAAGGGATATCCGTCTTTCAAGGCCAATATTTTGTTCTCTTTTTCTGCATGGTAAACGTTATCTCCCAGAAGATCGTTTGCATTTAAACTGGAAGTAACTCCAGAAGAGACCTGATTCCCAAAGATATCTAAGCCGGGTTCGGAAACATCTGTGATTTTCAACTCAGCAAGAACCTGATGTTTATTGATTTTTTCAAAACTGTCCAGTTTATAAATATCATAGGAAACTTCAGGATTGTAGCAGTTTTCTTTATCGAATTGATAAGTAATGTCAGAATCTGCCAGCGGGTTAGCTCCTTTAGCTATCAGGAACGGAATATTGAGCTCTTTCCGAATATTATTCTGCTTATTGAGTTTTTCTGCTTCATCAAATCCGCTTGTAATACCGGCAGTATTAATAAGTTTAGTTATTTCCTTTTCATCTATCATACCGGTATCATCATTAATGGTAAGATAAGCAGATAAGTTATCTTCAGAAATTTTAACAGTCAGATTTTTTGTAGAGTTCGTATATACTTTTCCTTCATTTTTTTCATTCATTTTTCATACTCTCTTTAATATAATCGATCACTTCCTGAGCGGAAGTACCGGGTGTAAATATAGCTTTAAATCCTTTTGACTTAAGAAAATCTATATCTTCATCGGGGATAACTCCACCACCAAAAAGTAGAATATCATCCTTTCCATTTTCTTTGAACAGCTCTGCTACTTTGGGAAAAAGAAAATTATGAGCACCGGAAAGAAGACTGAGTCCAACTACATCAACATCTTCTTGAATGGCGGCATTTACAATTTGTTCAGGGGTTTGCCGGATACCGGTGTATATTACTTCCATTCCCGCATCCCGCAAAGCACGTGCAATATACTTGGCTCCCCGGTCATGTCCATCAAGTCCTGGTTTTGCAATCATAACCCTGATCTTCATTGTTCTCTCCAAATCTGTATCATCAAAAAACATATTTGATACCTCTATCTGTGCGTCAATCTTTTTCTGTTCAAAAGGAAGGGTTGACAGTTTTTAAATGTAAGATTATAAATGTAACATGAGTAATCATAAAGAGGTGTAAAGATGGGTTCTACAGCAGTTTTGGGATGTGCATGGGGTGATGAAGCAAAAGCTAAGATCGTTGATGTCCTAGCTAAAGATGCAGATTATATAATCAGGTTTCAAGGTGGAAACAACGCCGGACATACAATACAAATTAACAATAAGAAATATGTTTTTCATTTGGTGCCTTCCGGTATTTTGTATCCAGAAAAGATCTGTGTTATCGGAAGTGGTGTGGTGATCGATCCGTTTCAACTTATTGAAGAAATAAATGCTCTTGAATCTGAAGGCATCTCTTTTAAAAATAGATTTTATATTGATCCTCGTACCCAGATTGTTCTTCCTCTTCATATAGTATTGGATGGAAAACAGGAAAACGACAC
>JACNIV010000127.1 GCA_014382915.1 Candidatus Cloacimonadota bacterium
CTGAGGAATATTTCTATGAGAAAAATAAGAATGTTATAACTCATCTGGATTTTGAAATAGACTTTGAAGAGAACAAGAAGGAATATCAAAAACTCAAAAATATTGTGATGATCCAATGCGTCGGCTCTCGAGATGAAAAGCATCCTTATTGCTCGAGAGTTTGTTGCACTCAATCTGTAAAAAATGCTATTCGCTTGAAAGAATTAAATCCGAAAATGAATGTCTATGTTCTTTACAGGGATATCAGAACTTATGGTTTTTATGAGAAATTCTATCAGAAAGCAAGAGAACTCGGTGTTATTTTCATCAGGTATGAAGAAGATGCAAAACCTGTCGTGGAAATAGACGAAAAGCGTATGGTTCTGAATGAAAAAGGATTAACGCTGACAGTTAAGGATCATGTTATGAATCAGGAACTTGTGATCTATCCTGATAAATTGATCTTGGCTTCTGCAATGGTTCCCCAGGAAGATGCCGAAGAACTCTCTCAAATGCTGAAACTTCCCCTTAATGAAGACAATTTCTTTATGGAAGCTCACGTTAAACTTCGTCCTGTAGATTTCGCTGCCGAAGGATTATTCTTAGCCGGTCTTGCTCATTCTCCAAAAGGAATCGAAGAAACAGTTTCACAGGCAAAAGCAGCAGCAGAAAGAGCATGTTCCATTATCTGTTCAGATGAATATATGTCGGAAGCATATATTGCACAAGTTGATCTGGATATGTGTGCAGGCTGTGGAATGTGTGTTGCTGTTTGTCCTTATGGGGCACCGGAGTTGTTCTGGATGAACGGTAGGGAATATACTCGTATAAATTCCGGACTCTGTAAAGGTTGTGGAAGTTGTGCGGCTGTTTGCCCTTCCGGTGCTATGCAGCAGCTTGGATATAAAGAAGAACAAACCTTGGCAATGTTGAATGAAGCATTGGAGGGTTGGTAAAAAAGTTCTACCTTTAGAAGTTGAAATTTCTTTAAAATTACATTTAATATGCTAAATTACATTTGTTTATAAATTAGTTAAATAAATAAATTAAGGAAAATGCTTTTTATTAAATCATTATATTTCATACAGTTAAATATTACAGTTGGTAACTAACCTACCAACTTACAAAATAAAGACTTGACATTCGTATTTAGAAATATGATTTAAACTCTGTTTTTTCTTAATATTTTTTTAAAAATAAATGGGAGAATTATGAAATATTACTTAGTTTCAATGAAACAACGGGTAAGAAATTTCAAAAAAAATAACCGTAAAATATCAATTTTATTACTCCAATTCAAAATATAATTTTTAATTATTAATAAATCATGAAAAAAAATCTGATCTTAGGACTTGGGAATTCGATTTTATGTGATGATGCTATAGGGCTGTTCGTAGTCAGAAGAGCACAGGAATTGCTCACAGATTTGAAAGAGCACGTAGATTTCAAAGAAAACCATTCCGGCGGATTCGATCTGCTTTACGATATCAATGGCTACCACAGGTTATTGGTGGTGGATAGTATTGTAACAGGAAAATACAAACCGGGAACATGTCTAACTTTTACTATAAATGATTTCGAGCATCTTACACAATTAAATCCTGTTAATTCTCATTCGTTGAATTTGCCAACAACCATTAAAACAGGACAAAAATGCGGATATTCAATGCCAAAGGAATTCATCATTCTGGGTATAGAATCTGCAGATGTTACTACTTTATCAGAGCAATTAACAGCGAGTGTAAATGCTTGTGTGGATAATGTTGTAAAAAGGATTCGTAAAGAAATCCTTTCATGGATCGAACTGGATTCAACAGTTCATTAAATATTTAGAATGTTTCGATTAGAAAACGACAAAAGAGGAGATTTACGATGAATGTGGAAAAACCAAAGATCGCATTATTTTTATGTGAGTGTAGCACGAACATATCCAATTTCATTGATCTTCAAGCTGTGGCTGATTGGGCAGAGAGCACAGAAGATTTTTGTTTCATTGAAGTATGCAACTTGCTTTGTTCTCCGGATGGTAAGAAGTTCTTTACCGAAAAGCTTAAAGAGCACAAACCGGATGGTATCATTGTTGCTGCTTGTTCACCCAAATTACACGAAAAAACATTTCAGGATGTAGCTGAAGAAGTTGGAATTAATATGAGCCGTGTTCAAATGGCAAACATTCGCGAGAATGTTTCGTGGGTTACAAAAGACAAAGCAAAGGCAACTGAGAAAGCAAAAGCTATGATCAAAGCAGCCTTGAGAAGGGTGATCCTGGCAGAAGATCTGGAAAAAGTAACAATGGAAGTAATTTCGGATATTCTCATTATCGGTGGGGGAATTGCCGGAATAGAAGCAGCTCTCACTGCATCAAAAGCAGGAAGGAAAGTCTATTTAGTGGAAAAAGACGTTTCTCTCGGAGGTTCTGTTATAAAGACAGAAGAAGTTGCTCCGAATATGGAATGTTCTCCCTGCCTGCTTGCACCCAGACTTTCAGAAGTCAGGGATGATGCCAATATTACTGTTCTGGCGAATTCCGAAATCACCGATGTCCTGGGATTTTATGGAAATTTCCTGGTGAAAGTACGCAAAAAAGCCAGGTATGTTGAAGAAACTTGTATTGGCTGTGAAGCCTGTTTTGATGTATGTCCCGTAACTTTGAAAAGTGAATTTCATCTCGGTCTGGGTAACCGGAAAGCAATTTATGCACTTTTTCCCGGTTCTGTTCCTGCTGCTGCTGTTATTGATAAACAGCACTGCAAGCATTTTATTGATAACTCATGTGATGCTTGCGTTTCTGCCTGTCCATTTGGTTCAATCAACTTTGAAGAAAAGGATGAAGAGCTTGAGATCAATGTTGGTGCTCTTGTGGTGGCAACCGGAAGCAAAGACGGGGATGTTTCTAATTTTGCTGAATTGGGATATGAAAAGATTAAGAATGTCTATACTTTACCAGAGTTTGAACGAATTGCCAGTTCAAATGGTCCTTCTGGTGGTAAAATTCAATTAAGAAATGGAGAACAACCGTTATCTATAGCTGTTATCCATTGTGCCGGATCTTTAAGAGATGATGGCATTCCCTATTGTTCGGGAACATGCTGTGTAGATGCAATAAAAGTAGGAGAACTTGTCAGGAAACAGATTCCTGAAGCAAAAGTTTTCAATGTTCATAATGATCTTGTTTTTGTCGGTCCCAAAGAAAATGCTTTTTACAGGAAGCAGGTCAAAGAAGGAACTCAGTTCATTAAATGTACAGACTTGAAAACCATTCAAATCAAAGAAAAAGGTAACAAAATAATGATTGATGGAAAGGGATTCAACTCGATAGAAGCAAATATGGTTGTTCTTGCCACAGGTTTAGAACCCGCTTCAGGAACAAATGAACTTGCAGATATGCTAAATATAGATTTGGGAAAAGATGGATTTTTTAAGGCTGATCATGATCTTTTGAATGAAACCGGCTCTGCTTTGGAAGGTATTTATATTGCCGGTTGTTCTGCTGGTCCGTGCAATGTTGCCACATCTGTAACCAGAGCAAGATCTGCTGTTGGTGATATTATCAGCAAGCTTGTTCCCGGTCGTGAAATCGAACTTGAAATAATGACTTCAATTATCGACGAAGATAAATGTGGTGGCTGCAAACTTTGCATTTCTGTTTGTCCTTACAAAGCAATAATTTTTGATGAAGAAAAAAATATTAGCATAGTGACAGAAGCTATCTGTCGTGGATGTGGAACCTGTGTAGCATCATGTCCCAGTGGTGCTGCCAAGGCAAAGCATTTTACAGATGAACAGATCTATGCTGAGATAGGAGGTTTGTTGTATGGATAATTTCGAACCGAAAATAGTTGCCTTTACCTGTAACTGGTGTTCCTACGCAGGAGCCGATAAGGCAGGGATGATGAAGCTTAAATATTCTGCTGATGTAAAACTGATCAGGGTGATGTGCAGTGGTCGTGTTGACACCCAATTTGTTATGAGTGCTTTCAGGGAAGGAGCTGATGGAGTTATGGTACTTGGTTGCCATCCTGGTGATTGCCATTATAGAACTGGAAATATCAAAGCATTAAAGCGGTATAAATTACTTAAAAAAACACTGGTTCAGTTTGGAATAAACGATAAACGATTAAAACTCGATTGGGTAGCTGCCGGTGAAGCAGAATTGTTCCAGAAAGTCGTTAATGAAATGGCAGAAACTGTTAAAGAACTTGGTCCATTACATCTAACAGGTAATGTTGAACAGGGAGGTAAATAATGGCTAAACCAAAAGTAGCATTCTATTGGTGTGCTTCCTGTGGTGGATGCGAAGAAGCTGTAGTTGACCTGGCAGAAAATATTCTCGATGTGGTTGCTGCTGTTGATATTATACTCTGGCCAGTAGCTCTGGATTTCAAATATAAAGATATTAAAGCGATGGAAGATGGCAGTATTGCAGTTTCGTTTATTAATGGAGCGGTAAGAACAGAAGAACAGAAAAAGATCGCCGAACTTCTTAGAAAAAAATCAGGACTCGTTGTTGCCTTCGGGAGTTGTTCTTCCTTAGGCGGGATTCCTGCTTTAGCAAATCTTACATCTAAGAAAAAAATATTTGATCGTTCATATTTGAATTCTCCTACAGTTGTTAATCCTGACGGAGTTGTTCCCAAAACCAGGTCGATAGTTGATGGTTATGAACTTACTCTTCCTGAATTTTATGAAACTGTCTATAAGCTGGATGATGTGATCGATGTTGACTATTATTTACCCGGTTGTCCACCCACTCCCGATCTTATTGCCAATGCTGTTAATGCCATTCTTGAGGGTAAATTA
>JACNIV010000128.1 GCA_014382915.1 Candidatus Cloacimonadota bacterium
TCTGCCGATAAAATTGGTTTAAGAGATCCTGTTAAATTTACCGGGTCTTTTTTTACAATATCTTTCTCTTCTTCATAAGATGGATAATCGATATTCAAGTAGAACATAAATCTATCTAATTGAGCTTCTGGCAGCGGATAAGTACCTTCTTGTTCGATAGGGTTCTGAGTAGCAAGTACCAGGAACGGTTTTTCCAGGTCATAAGTTTCATTGCCGGCTGTAACCTGGTATTCCTGCATGGCCTGCAATAAAGCAGATTGGGTTTTGGGTGGAGTCCGATTGATCTCATCTGCCAGGATAATATTAGCAAAAACAGAACCTTTGATGAATTCAAAGTATCTTTTACCGTCGGTTTTATCTTCTGCCAGGATGTCTGTACCGGTAATATCTGATGGCATCAGGTCTGGTGTGAATTGAATGCGGCTGAATTTCATATTCAATACTTTTGCCATTGTAGAAACAAGCAGGGTTTTTGCCAGACCCGGTACGCCTTCTAATAAACAATGACCGTTCGAAAAAAGAGCTATCAGAAATTGTTCGACAATTACATCCTGACCCACGATTACTTTTCCAACTTCCGAAGTTATCTTTTGTTTGGTAACTATAAGTTTTTCTAGAATTTCCATATTTCCATGCGACATTTTAACCCCTAATTATCTTTACTGGGAACAAGTTCATGAAATCTGATTTTTAAGGCAAGCAAAGAAATTCCACCTGTCAGAAAAATCCAGATTGAAGTTAATAAATGAGAAAAAGTTACAGCAGCGCTGGTAAGATTTTCATTCACACCCAGAGCAAAGGAAAAGATAAGTACCCACATAAATTGATTCGACCCGATCTGAGCCGGAGGTGTGGGTAAAATATATGTAAGGTTCATTAAAGTATAGCCAAAAAGGATCTTGGGATAACTGATCTCCGCGCCAAATGCTCTGAAAACGGCATAAATATAAACAGCTTCCGAAAGTACAGCCAACAATGTAATTAAATATACCAGGATATTATCGAAGACTCTGCCTTTCATAATAGCCATGCCATCGACGAAATTCTCGAAAAAATCCTCTAATTTTCCTCTGTACTTTCCCGGTAAGACTTTAAGTATAAAGTGTAATAAATCTACAGCCTTTTGCCTGTGATTTACAGCAAAGAACAAAAATGCAATAAATCCTAAAAATATCAGGAATAATGCACAAATAATAATAGTTAAGTATGTGTTCAGTTTTACTATAATGATCGGAATCAAAATCATGATCAAGATAATAGGGAAGAGATCGGTTATTTTATCTATGAAAACAGAGGGTAGACTTTTTGATATTCTCACTTTGTATTTATTCTTCAGAATTATGGATTTGGCAAGTTCGCCTGCTCTCACCGGAATAATATAATTTACCAGCAGACCCGTCATAAAAAGCATAAAACTCTCGGTGCATTTCATTTTATGGATAGGGTTCAGTATTATCTTCCACCGTAAACTTCTCAGGAAATAAGCAAAAATATAAAAGAAAGAAAATAAAATAGCTTTGGTTAATTCAAAGTTTTTCAGATAGTTAACAAACTCATTCCAATCAACGATACGCAACCAGGCAACCAGGAAAACTATTCCCAGCAATGTTCCGAACAACCAGTTTTTTTTGTTTTTCATTTCTCTTTTGAAGGTATGAACAGAAAATATTTGTGATGCGCCCAGAAATATTTAATAAATGATGGAACTTTTTTCTCGAACCAGTAATGTTTCATCATCTCATCCGGGAATTGTGGGTTTTTTCCTGAGTAGTAATCCATAATCGAGATAGGTTTGTGTGTCTTTTTCTTCATAAGATTATGTAATCCGAATATTTTCAGGAATTTTTCCTTTGGCATGCCGATATCCGGCCAGGGAGGGCAATCGATGAATTTATTATCTATCAACATCCATCCAAGTTTTTTTAGTTCACGAATAAAATTTTTGGGAGTGATGTTCTCTTCCATTAATTGAGTTTTTAATTCTTCTTTACCTTGGATTTTCTGGAAGATATAACCCAATCCGCTTCGGTTTGGAACGCAGATAAATATGGCTTTAGCAGTGACTCTGCTTAATTCTGCCAGAAAATTTGATATATCGTCTACAAACCATAAAGCAGAAAAATTCCAGCTCAAGTCAAAAGCATTATCCTCGAATGGAAGCTTTCTGAAATCGGGTGAATACTCAATACTGACGGGTAAATTCAACTTATTCCAGATTTTTTTTATCATCCCGATCCTGGATTTATTGTTATCCATCAATGTTATATCGATTCCCTGTTGTGCCGGGAAAACACTATTAATACCGGATAAACCGGTAAAACCAAAAGAGGGAACTTCCAGAACCTTACTTATCTGAAAATGTTTACACAAGGTTGCCAGCTTTTTGTTCAGAACGATCCTTTCATAAGATGATCCTAATCCTTCATCGGGAGTGGTGAAATAGGTTTTCCAGTTCTTTAAGATCGGAATTGCCATCTTGTAATTTCTACTTCTTGATTTTTGATTGCTTATACCAGTCGGTCACGGCCTTAAAGTTCGGGATCGTTTCGATTGACTTTAATAGCAGATCATTGTAGGCTTCAATAGTATCGTAATACCAGCTTTTGGAGATCAGTTCAAACCGTGCAGTCCAGAGTTCGTTATGAAAGAAACGTGAGATTTTTTCTCCTCTTCGAAAATACTTCTTATCAATATTTTTCTTACCGGGATAGGGTTGCCCTCGCAGTTCTTTACTGATAAAATTTGCCAGTTCATGCAATTCAACCGGCTCTTTGTCTGCTACATTGTATGCAACTCCCGGAGTGAAATCAGATTCTGTTAATTTCAGAAATGCTTGAGACAATAAATCCACATCGGTCAGATGAATTCTTACGTCGGTATCGGGCAGGTAAAGCAATTTTTTATCTATAAGTTTGATAAGTGTATGTGGAAATCCAAAATCACCGATACCATATGTGATGGCAGGTCGAATGATAGCTGCTTTTAAACCGTACAAAACATGTTTCTGAATAATGGATTCTGCCCTGATCTTTGTGAAGTGATAGTAATTATCCGGCTGTCTTTTTGTTGAATTGTTGGCAGGAAGCTCCAAAGGAATTGCTCCGAACACACCCACCGATGAACAGAAAATAAATGCCGAATTATAATGTTGAGCATTTAATACAAGCTGCTCGGTTGCATTCACATTTGTGTTGAAAAAATTCGTTTTCGAACAATTCCTGCCACCCCTTATTGCTCCGATATGAATGATTATATCAAATACGTTTGTTTCCAGAAACGCTTTCAGTTTTGCAATATCTGCAAGGTCTATTTCCACAAATTTAACATTTGCAGTGAATTCTGCAATCCGGGCAGCGGTTGTACGAGGACGTATCAATGCCGTTATCTCGTATTTCTTCTGCAAAAGCTGACGCAGAACATTCCTGCCGATGAAGCCGCTGCTTCCTGTAATTAATATTTTTTCGCTCATTTATCTAAAAATCCTGTTTAACAAACCTTTCGGTGCATCTTCTGTGGATTCAAGATAAAAGAAATCTATCTTTTCATTGTTCAACATTTTTTCGGGATTGACCTCTGTGAGAAGCTTTACAGTATAATCATCGATCTGTTTCCTGATCTCTTCCATGGCGGCAGGAAGACTGTAATCTTCACTTTTACAGTGGTCATCGGAGGCTAGAAAATGAGTAAGTCCTTTTTCCAGAAGATACCAGGCTGCTTTTTTTACCGATCGTCCATAATGTCCGATCAAGCTGCCGGCATTCAGTTGCATGTAAATATCTCGATGTACAAGATCCTCTGCAGAGGAGGGATCATTTATTATATTAGCATACCGCTCGGGATGTGCTAAAATGGGGCGATAACCGCTTTTTACAAGTTCATATAAAATATCAAATAGATTCGAAGGAAAACCGGTTAAATTGGTTTCTACCAGAACGTAATTAGTATCAGCAATAACCAGTTTTTCACTCTTAATGTCTTTTATAATATTACCATCCAGGTAGACTTCCGCAGCTTGATAGATGTTTACGGGAATATTTTCCTTCTTAAGCTGGCTTTTTAATTCTTTGAATTTACTGGTTATTACATTGAAAGTGTTATAATATTGATTTCTCATAAAGTGAGGCGTTAGAACAATGCCATCAATTCCTGCTTCTGCCATTTTCCTGATCTTCTTCAAAGATGTTTCCATATCCGGTGAACCATCGTCACAAGCGGGAAGAATGTGTGTATGGATATCGATCATTATCTTTTTATGCTGTGTATTGCGTTTGCAAATTCCCTAATCAATTTTGGGTCCAGGTTATTTTCAAGTATATTTCCTGTTACGATAAAATCTGCACCGGCTTTAGCTTTTTGAACTGCGATCTCGGGACTTTTAATACCTCCACCCAGAATAATGGGAAGAGACACATTTTGCCGGATAGCCGATATCATTTCGTTGCTTACTGGATATTTTGCACCGCTTCCAGCGTCCATATAGATCAGTTTCATGCCAAGATATTCACCGGCAAGAGCGTGTGCTACAGCGATGTCGTTCTTTGTACGGGGTAACGGCATACTGCCGCTCATGAAATGAACCGAGGTATTGTTTCCTGATTCAATAAGCATGTAAGCCGTTCCTATAGCTTCCAGTCCGTAATGTTTGATTAGTGGGGCAGCACGTACCTGCTCGCCGATAAGCATTTGTGGATTGCGGCTGGTGATAATGCAGAGAAGCAAA
>JACNIV010000129.1 GCA_014382915.1 Candidatus Cloacimonadota bacterium
CAGGTTAGTCAGTTCAAGAAGTTTACTTTGAATCTTCCCGATCTGGGTTATAAAATGAATGAAGCGAGTTCTGATTACAGGGGTGATCGCGAATTAAGTTCTCGCACAATGCTGGATATTATTGCGGGAAAAAAGGAAGAAATTATCGTTTTAAACGAATCTACAGAAACTCTTTTGAGTAAGATAGAAAAGCTAAAAGAAGACACACTCAGTATCATCCAAAAGAAAGATTATAAAAAAAATACTAACAGTCTGAAAATAAAAGAGGATAAGATAAAAACGCTGGAAGCTGATATCAGGAAATATGAGGTGGAAGTTCACAAGAAATATGCTATTGCATTTGCTTGCCTTATCTTTGTGCTGATAGGTGCTCCTGTAGGTATGATGACAAAGACAACGGGTGTTGGAATGGCATTCTCGGTAAGCGCATTTGTCTTTCTTATTTATTATGGGTGTCTTACGCTTGGCGAAGAACTTGCAGATAAAGGAGTTGTTTCACCGTTCCTGGCTATGTGGATCGCGAATATAATTTTCAGCATAATAGGTGTGTACCTTGTGGTAATATCGGTGAAAGAAATGAAATTTGTAAATTTGAATATAATAAAAGATAAAACTAATAAAATGCTTGGATTGAAATGAGAATATTAGATAAATATCTCCTCAGGGAATATATTAAAACTTTTCTGATCATTATTTTCGCCTTCTCGGTTTTATTCTTTGTGGTTGATGTCTCCGACCGCTTACCCCGTCTTTTGCGTAATGGCGCACCTCTCGACACAATGATGCTATATTTTCTACTGAGAATACCATATCTTATTATACTCACTTCACCTGTAATGGTATTACTCTCCGGGCTTTTCCTGATGAACAATCTTTCTAAGTATAATGAATCTGTTGCAATTCGTGGAGCCGGGATCAGTATTTTAAGGATGGTAACTCCTTTGCTCTGGTTCGGATTTTTTTTTAGTATTCTAATCCTGATATTTGGCGAGTTCGTATTACCTAAAACAGAGGAATACCGCCAGTACGTATATACAGAAAAGATCAAGAACATGAAGGTGGAAGATAAAAAGATGCGGTCTCATATCCATTACCTGGGTAAAGATAATAACCTTTACTACATTGGTTTTTTTGATGGCTATCGTAATCATTTAAAAACGATAGATATTACAACGTTCAACTCGCAAACGGGTGAACTGGAAAGAAAGATCACAGCTACGAATGCTGTTTGGGAAGAAGATCACTGGGATTTCATGAATTGTTATATCCGTACATTCAAGGAAGGTAAGCTCAGCGAGATGAAATATTACGATTCGACTGTAATAGATGAGGTGGATGTAACTCCGATTGATTTTATTAAAAGCGCCAAAAAGCCAATGTCCATGAACTTCTTTGAGTTAAAAAAGTATATCACCCGCCTGAGGAAAGTGGGTGAAAAGTATAGTAAAGAATTAGTAGAATTAAATCTGAAAGTTTCTTTCCCTTTTGCCAATCTTATCATTCTTCTCTTTAGTGTTCCCCTTGTTTCAACATCTTCCCGCAGTAAAGGAAGAGGTTTGATCTTTGGATTGGGACTTCTGGTTTGCTTTTTATATCTTTCTACTTTAAGGATATGTCAGAGTTTGGGTTATAATGAAGTTCTCTCTCCAATGGTTGCAGCATGGCTTCCAAATATTGCTTTTGCTGCTATCGGTATTTTCTTTGTGATTAAAGCGGAGGTATAATGAAAATATTAATGATCTTAGAAAGTGAATTTCCTCCGGATATCAGAGTTGAGAAAGAAATTAGATCTCTTATCAAAGTAGGACATAAGATCGTGCTGGCATGTTCTTCACCTGCATCTGAAGATGAAATAATATCTTGGAATGGTGCAACAATTATCCGAAAGAATATGCCACGTTTTATTTATAAATCCAGTGTTGGCTGTCTACAATTCCCATTTTATTTCAATTTTTGGCGGAAATTCTTAAAAGGTGTATTCACCCAAAACAAATTTGATGCAATCCATCTACACGATCTTCCACTGGCAAAAGTTGCAAAAGAATTTTCACTAAAACATAAGATCTCTTTTGTACTTGATCTGCATGAGAACTGGCCTGCTTTAATAGCAATATCACAACATACGAAGTCATTTCTGGGACAGCTTCTTTCGTCCAATAAACAGTGGATCAAGTATGAGAAAGTTTCGATTCAAAAGGCAGATAGAGTTATCGTTGTTGTGCAGGAAGCAAAAGAGAGATTAGTGAAGTTAGGTGTTCAGGAAGAAAAAATCACAATTGTTTCCAATACGATCGAAATAGCAGATTTTATTATTCCAGAAATTCCAATTAATAATAGATTCACTCTAATCTACGCGGGTGGATTGAATGAACATAGAGGGCTTCATATTGCTCTGGATGCTGTTAAGAAAGTTGTTACTAATATCCCGTGTCTGAATTTTCTGATAATTGGAGAAGGGCGTTATAGAAAAACTTTAGAACAAAAAGTCCAAGATTTAAAATTAAATAACAATGTTAATTTTACCGGTTGGTTATGCTTTGATGATATGCTGAAACTTCTTTCTTCATCTCATGTTGGACTTATTCCGCATCTAAGAAATGAGCACACAGATACAACGATCCCGCATAAATTGTTTCAATATTTTGCAGCAGGAAAACCTATTATCTCATCCGATTGTTTTCCTATGAAAAGAATTTTGCTTGAGACGGAAACAGGTTTAGTTTACAAGAATGACAATCCAAATGAATTGGCTAATGCGATTATTACACTTTTTGAAGATCACGATTTGTACAAAAGAATTCAGCAAAATCAGCAACAAGCGTTAAAAAAATATAATTGGTCACAGGATTCAACTCACTTGGTTGCACTTTATCAGGATATTGCCAAATGAAAGATAATAAGAAAGTCTATGAAGATTTTGATTGGGCTAATCTAACTGCAAACGAATTAAAAAGTAAGATCGAACGAATAAAGGAGATTATTCCACAAGAAGTCGATAGTATCCTCGATATTGGTTGCGGTAATGGTGTGATCACCAATGAACTGGCAAAAGTGTATCAGGTAACAGGTCTGGATAGAAGCAGGAAAGCTCTCTCTTTTGTTAAAACAGAAAATATTCAGTCCAGCTCGGATAATATTCCGTTACCAGATTGCTCTTTCGATCTGATATTTTCCAGTGAGTTACTGGAACATCTTCCAGAAGAGGTTTTTATAAGAACTATCAAAGAAATGAAACGCCTGACAAAAAAATATATTCTTATCACTGTCCCGTTTGCTGAAAATATCAGAAAATCATATATTAAATGTCCCGAGTGTGGCTTTATCTTTAACCGTTCCTACCACCTGAGAAGTTTCGCTATCAACAGTTTGAAGAATTATTTTCCGGAGTATCAAATGATCTACTGTGAAAAATATGGTAAAAAGGTTCGATATTACAATTCTTTCATGGCAACAATAAAGCACAGATTTTCTTCTTCTACTTCCTGGATCCCCTTTTACTGGACTCCCAAAGATAGCCGAAATTCTATGTGTCCCCAATGCGAATGTAAATTTACCTATTTTTATCGTTTTAATTTTCTTGCCTTTATGTGTGATATGATAAATGTTATTATTTCTCCCAAAAGACCTTATTGGTTAATGGAATTGTTTGAAAAGGACACAGGAGTGTGAATATGCTAAATAAACTTAAAGATACAGCTAAACATACATTTATTTATAGCTTAGGAAACCTCTCCACAAAAATCATCGGATTGTTGTTATTACCTCTTTATACTGCAAAATTATCACTTCTGAATTATGGAAGATTCACAATTTTAGAAACAACTTCAATGTTTCTCACGATGGTGTTGGGATTGCGGATCGTTTCTTCGATGATGCGCTGGAGTGCAGAAACCGAAGATAAAAATGAACAAGGTAAGATACTTTTTAATACGTATGTTATTTTACTTATTACAGCTATTGCAGTAAATATTATATTTGCTCCTTTAAAATACTGGTTATCGCAAGTTTTTTTCTCAAGTACAGATTATTCTCATTTCTTCACGGTTATTTTTGCGATCATTGGCTTGGAAATGGTAAATCAAATTTCAATGAACTTGTTCCGCTTTCGAGGGAAACCTATTGTCTATTCCGCTTTTTTTGCCTCCAAACTACTCATTGTTCTTATCTTTAATATCTACTTTTTAGTTTATGCAGAAATTGGAGTTATCGGGATCTTTTACAGTCAGTTAATAGCTAACGTAATTCAGATGCTTTGCACAATTCCGATATTATTAAAGAACTTCAATTACAAATTTGATTTAAGTCTAATCAAAGAGATGCTTGGTTATAGTATACCGCTGATTTTTAGTGCAATTTCGGTTCAACTGCTGGCAATTGGTGATAGATATATCATTAAATATTTATTAGATTATTCGCAGGTTGGAATTTACTCACTTGGCTATAAGATCGCTGGAGTTCTGAATGTGTTTGTTGTGCAGTCATTTGCACTTGGTTTTTTGCCAATTGCCTATAAGATGCAGAATTCACCTGATGCACAACTATTTTTCAAAAAGGTCTTTAAATATTTTTCTATGATATTGGTTTTTGGTGCTTTGGGGTTATCCTTATTTTCACGAGAGATTCTGCTTGTTTTTGCACAGAAACCGGAATTCTATATTGCATATAAAATTGTACCACTCATCACAATTGCTTTTATTTTTAAAGGTATCCAATATAT
>JACNIV010000130.1 GCA_014382915.1 Candidatus Cloacimonadota bacterium
GCTTCTTATGTTCTCCCTTTAAATAAAAGGGAGACAGCATGTCGGGGCGTAGCCTCCAGCCTCCGTAGCTGTGCTACTGCGGAGGACGGGTTGGCGAAGACTGGCAGAGGGATTCTTCTATTAATTTAAAAAAGCCCTGATAAGATTAACGCAAACGTGATAACGATATTCTTTATCAGAACGAAGATCGGTAATAGGTGTTATTTCTTTATCCAATAATTCTTCTACCTTTGTAAAATCTATCTCGGAAGTCGTTTTGTCGGTTAAATAATCTTCCACTTTGAATAACCTGCGCGGATATTCATTTAAGCTGCCAACCGATAACTTTATCATAGTTATTTTATTCCCGGATACTCTTTTCATTCCTGCTAATGAGACTTTGGAGATAGCAAGAGCTTTTCTGGAACCAACCTTCTCGTAAAAAGTAATACAATCTTTCTCTGCATTTTTATCGATTATGATTTTGGTAATTATTTCATTAGATTCCATCACATTTTGTTTATAACCATTAAAAAAATCTTTGAGATAAATAAATCGGTTTCGTGTTTTTGATGATAATTCAATTTTAGCATCCAGTACAAGAAGCAAGGGTACAACATCTGCTGTTGGTGAGCCATTAGCAATGTTACCACCGATTGTGGCACTGTTTTGTAAGAGTGGAGAGGCAAAAGATCTCAGAGATTTCTGGAAAAAAGGTAAATGATGACGAATTACTTCAGATTCCAGGATTTCATGGAAACTGGTTGTAGCACCGATAATTATGCTGCCGTTTACTGCATTTATACCGTTAAGTTCAGAAAGATGATTTATATAAATAATATTCGCATTGCGAATGATACCGTTTTTTATTTGAACATTCAGATCTGTTCCACCTGCAAGAAAGTAAGTTTTTCCCTCACTATCTTCCAGGTTATCTAATAGACTATTAACGGTTTCCGGTTTAATAAACTTCATATTTTATCCTATTTATTCAACACAGATATTTATCCTGCAAAATTCGTTCCCAACATATATATTTTTTTATTTTCTTTTACAAGCCAGCATAACAGATTCAAATATCTTTTGATAACCGGTACAGCGGCAGATATTCCCAGAGAGTGCTTTTTTAATCTTATCTAAACTCTTTTCACCATCTGTTTTTACATAATGATAAGATGTAACAAAAAATCCCGGGAAACAGAATCCGCATTGTACGGCATTAGTTTCATCGAAGCAATCTATCAGCAGCTTTCCAAGTGGTTCTTGGGCAATTCCTTCTGATGTCATTACTTCTTTTCCATCTATGTGAACTGCGTTGACAAGGCAACTGGTTACAGGTTTTCCATCTAAAAGGACAGTGCAAGCTCCGCATTCACCCTCACCGCAACTTTCTTTGGTTCCCAGCAATCTAAAATCTTCTCGTAGAATATCAAGAAGACGTTTCATTGGATCGACATCGACCGAAACTCCATTTTTATTCAGGATAAAATTAATTTTCATTTTTCCTCTTTAGCTACTGATTATACTAACTCGGTCCCATTTGACACCTTGTTTCCAAGCCCCAGTTTGGAAACGGGAAGGATATGTCTCAGTCTTTATTTTTTTGTATATGACTTAATATTCTCTCAGGAATCATGGGATATTCATTAATAAATATTCCGGTTGCATTATAGAAAGCATTCCTGATAGAAGGTGCAGGAAAATCCATCGGTATCTCACCCAGACCTTTTGCCACCATGCTATCAGTATGAATGAATTCAACATCAACGTCAGGAAGATCCATTGTTGTGGGAAGCGCATAATCAGTGAAACCATGCATTCTGCCATAACCGGGTTTGTAGAAAAATTCACAAAGTCCGTAAGCAAGTCCCTGTAAAATTCCACCTTCTGCCTGCCCTGTAGCGATCTTTTGATTTACCACTTTCCCGATATCCATTACATTCCAGCTTTTAGTTAATTCAATTTGGTATGTATCTGCATGAAAATAAATTTCAGTAACACAGGCAGCCCAGGAATAATCTTTATAAGCTACACCCACATAATTTTCGTCATCAAAAACAACAGAAGGATCCTGGACAAAATTCATTCTGAATTCACGTGGAAATTCATTTTGATGAGATTTGACATATTCTTCCAGGTTTTCAAAACCGAGTTCGTCTTTGATCTTAAGTGCAAATTTGCGAAGCAGATTACCGATAATATAGATGGTTCTAGATGCTACGGTTGGACCACTGTTGGGTGTTTTGCTTGTATTGGGAAGTTGAATCCGGCATTTTTCGCAGGGATGATCTATTGCTTCAAAGAACATCTGAGCGAGAGTAGTATGTGCTCCCTGTCCCATATCGGTATTGGCAACGAATATTTTTACTATAGCATCTTTTTCAATAACTACTTTCACTTCGGAATTAAGAACTTTCTCGCCATTGCCAGTGTATCCGCCACCATGATAACCAATAGAAATCCCAATTCCTTTTTTATCTTTGTGGGTTTTGTTCCATTCTTTGAATTCTTCCAGTTTGTTTAAATAATTTGCTTTTTCGATAACACGTTCAAGACAATCAGAAAGATTATTTTCAATGATAGGCTGAGTGGTAGGAAATTCATCACCGATCTTGAAAAGATTTATTTTTCGGAAATTATATGAATTAATTTTCAAGTTTGCAGCAATATCGTCTATATGAGCTTCCATGGCGGCGAAAGCCTGGGGAGCCCCAAAACCGCGAAAAGCTCCGTTGGATGGAGTATTACTACGGAATAGTCTTCCACGAATAAAAGCATCGGGAATGCTGTAACCGCTTATGGCATGCAGAACACCACGTGCCAGAACGATAGGTGATAGAGTTTGATAGGCACCGGCATCCAACCTGTAATCGATATCGATCTTCATAATCTTTTTGGTTTCCGGGTTAGTCCATGAGTTGATCTCAATTCTGGCAGGATGACGCTTTGTTGTTATCTGGATATCATCCGAGCGATCGAGAACGATCTTAACGGGTTTGCCGCTTTTATATGAGAGCAGAGATGTTATTCCTGCCAATAGGCTGGGGAAATCTTCCTTTCCGCCAAACGCTCCGCCGATCCCTTCGGATGTTTCAATAATAGCTTCATTAATAGAATCACCCATAATGGCTTCCACACCTTCCTTCACGAAAAAAGGGCACTGAGCATTGGCACGTACAAACATTTCTCTTTCTGCCAGTTTCCAGACGGCGATCATGCCTTGCGGTTCCAGGTAAGCCTGTTCCTGGTGTGGTGTGTAATAAATTCCGTGATGATGAACCCAATTCGGATCTGGGTTTTTGCCTGTTCGGTGATCGATGGTCAGTTCTCTTCCGAAGGCATTTTTTTCATTATCCAGGCATTCTTTAATGTCTGTGATGGCGGGAAGTTCTTCGTATTCTATACTCGTATTACTGATGAACTCACGGAGTAATTTACGGTTAGGATGAGCAATTCCCATGATCACCTGTCCAAAATGGAAAACTTCTTTATCTGCCATATATGGCTGATCACATTCCGGTTCAGGGACTATATTTTTCCCCGGAATATCCTTAGCAGAAACCATCGTGAATTCGGAAAGATCGTAACCATCCGGAAAATGAATTTTTTTTATTATACCATGATGACAGATAGAATAAAGCAACTGTCCAGGTATCATGCCTTCATAGGAATAAACATCTAAGAATTGCCAGGAACCATTTAGTTTTGGAATAGCATCAAATTTTGTGATGTATTTCATTGAATTCTCCATTTATTGACTAACTATTTGCATGCCATAATGGTCTGATGTATTTGATTTCTCTTTGTAGCAAACCCCTCTTAATCTCCCCTTATAAAAAGGGAGCTAAACGGAATTGGAAATCAAATACATTATTGAACATAGGTCTGATTAATATCCTTTATAAACATCTTTTCTATGCGCAATTTTTATAATATAAATCGTTAAAATTTCATTTTCAATTTGATACAATATTCTATATTGCCGATAACGAATCCGATATTTTTCCTGATATGACAATTTTTTCACATTAGATAGATAAGGATTCTCTGCGAGTGATTCAATGATCTCAAGGATTTTTTTAACGTCCTTTTTTGGAATTTTTAAAAGGTCCTTTTCAACCGATCTTTTAATTAGTATTTTATATTTTGCCATCTGCTTTCAGATTTGAGACAAGTTTTTCAAAAGTTATGGTAGCTTCGTTTGAGCGTTCTTTGAAAGCTGCTGTATCTTCTGCATCTTCTGCTAATTCAAGACGAATTGCCTCATCAACAATATCAGAAATAGAGCGACTTGTTTCCAAAGCTTTAAGTTTGAGAATATGATGAATTTCAGGATCAAAATAAACTGTTGCTCTTTTTGTGAACGATGCCATAAAACACCTCCTGTTATTAATAAATTGATAGTTAGCGTTATGACGTTATGATGTCAAGGATTAATTTCATCCAAATTTTTTATCGCCTTTGGTATCTTGATCACTTTCTGCACCGCTTTCAAATCCTTTAAACCGCTTCCAGTCAGCAGGATAACATTCTTTGAATTTTCGTCAATTTTATCTTGTTTGTGATACTTCAGCATTCCGGCAAAACTGGCAGCAGCAGCAGGTTCTGCGAAGATACCGGTATTTTCGCTTAATATTTTTGAAGCTGTAATTATCTCTTCATCTGTAACCGAAATCCACTCACCTTTATATTCTTCGAT
>JACNIV010000131.1 GCA_014382915.1 Candidatus Cloacimonadota bacterium
CTAATGAAGTTTAAGTGGAGCTATAACGAAAACCGTAATCTCTCTATTTTTGAGCAGATCCTGAAGAACAGGAAAATCTCGGAATCTTTCCTTTATTCCTCTCTAAAAGATCTTCCGGATATGTCTTTGATGAAAGATCTGGATAAAGCTGTGGAAAGGATCATCTCCGCCGTTCATAAAAAAGAGAAGATCATTATCTACGGTCATGACGATATGGATGGTATTACTTCTACCTACTTGCTCTTCGACTTCCTGGAGAAGATGGGTTCTCAAAATCATTATTATTATATTCCTAACCGCCAGTTGGATTGTCATGGTATTCAGAAAAAATTTATAGAAAAATTAGAACAGGAAAAAATAGAATTGCTGATAACTGTAGACGGCGGTATTTCTGAATTTGACGCTATCCATGAAATCCAGGCAAATGGTACCGACGTTATAATTACAGACCATCACCTTATCCTGGATAATAAGATTCCCGATGCCTTTGCTGTGATCAATCCCAAACAGAGAGATTGTAACTATCCTTTTAAAATGCTGGCTGGGGTTGGTGTTATCTATTTTCTTATACGAAAACTTGCTGAAAAACTACAGACAGAATTCGATAAAAACTATCTTTTCTGGGTTGCGGTGGGAAGTTTTGCCGATAAGGTACCATTAGAGGGAGTGAACAGGATCTTCATAAAAGAAGTGTTGGATAACTGGTATTCTTTTAACGATTTAACTCTTAAAAAACTGAAACCATTCCTGAGACTTGCGCTAAGTTATCATAGTCGTATTTATGTTATTAACCAAATTATTAGGATTCTATCAAGTGGGCGTATGAAAGGCGGACAGAATTTAACCATGAATCTATTCCTTGCTCCGACAGAAGAGAAAGAAATCATTGTCAGGAAGTTAATTGATAGGCAACAGATACAAGAGGAAGCATTGAGTAAAAGCCGGAAATATCTTCAACAAATCGCACCCGAAAAGACAGAACACCATTTCATATATTTTGATAAAAATGGTGAAATCCCCATTGAATTACTCGGTTATTGTGCTTCCCAAATTGCCAAGATATATAAGATCCCTGTAGTTTTTCTTTGTCACAAAAACGGAAAGATAACAGGTGAAGGACGCTGTACGGAAGGCTTTAATCTGGTAGATGCTTTTGCTCACTGCCAGGAATATCTAATCCAGTTTGGCGGACATTCCCAGGCAGCAGGATTCAGTATGAAGAAAAAAAATATCGAACAATTCCAGAATAAATTCAAGGAATTTGTCCAACTAAAAGAATTAGAGATTGATGAAAACAGACGCATCAACATCGATGCTGTTTTTACTTCCAATGATTTCAATAAATTTGACGATTATCTCCAGATGGATTATCAATTGTTGCAACCTTTCGGTAAGGGAAATCCCAATCCTTATTTCCTTATGAAAAATTACCTTCCGCGGCGGGACTACCAGAAAGTAAAAATAAAAGGTTCAAATAATAATCTTCTTCCGGATGAGTGCTATAATGTAGTTTTCAAATTTAAGGGTTCTTCAATAAAAATGGTTGATCACAGGAATGTGAATTATTTATTATAAAATTTTGAGAATATATGAAAATAAATAGAGACTTATGTGATATCTGTGGAAGCTGTGTAGCAGTATGTCCCGCTGATGCAATAGTTGTATCCGAGTTTATAGTTGATATTGATAATGAAAAGTGTACCAATTGCCTTAATTGCCTGAAGGTTTGTCCCATCAAAGCTATCGAGGAAGGTGAGTAATGGTACAAGATAGATATGATGTAGTTGTTATCGGGGCAGGACCTGCCGGTAGTGTGGCTGCCAGGTTTGCAGCAGAGAACGGAGCATCGGTTCTAATGCTGGAACGTGACCGTGAACCGGGCATTCCTGTACGTTGTGCCGAAGGTGTTTCTCATAATGGAATAACTCCTTTCATAGATGTTGATCAGCGCTGGATAGCAAGCCGCATCGACGTAGCAAAATTGCATTCACCCAATGGAGAAACAGCCAATATGCACAATAATGGATTAGGTTACGTATTGGAACGAAGGGTCTTCGATACTGCTCTTTGCGAACTTGCTGCTAAACATGGAGCACATCTTATTACCAAAGCAGATGCTCTTGACCTGGTGTGGAAAGATGGGAAAATAACAGGAGTAAAATATAAATATTCAGGTGAAATTAGAAAAGTTAAATGTGATATTGTAATCGGTGCAGATGGTGTGGAATCCCGTGTGGGAAGATGGGCAGGAATTAAAACAGTTGTCCGTTTGGAAGATATAGACACTTGCGCTCAGTATACACTCACCGATATTGATATCGAAAAAGATACCTGCGAATTTTATTTTGGAACCAAGGTCTCTCCCGGCGGCTATATCTGGATCTTTCCAAAATCCGATAATACTGCCAATGTTGGTATTGGCTTATCAGGACATCTTTCCCACCCCAAAGGACCTAAAGAATATTTGGATGAATTCGTGCAGAGACGCTTTCCTGAAGCAAAGATAACTTACACAATGTACGGCGGAGTTCCAACCGCAGCTACCTTGGATGAAATAGTGAAAGATAATATTATGCTGGTAGGTGATGCGGCTCGCCAGGTTAATCCTATCACGGGAGGTGGTGTTGTGCAGGCAATGATCGCTGGTAGTATTGCCGGAAAAGTGGCAGCCCAAGCCGTAAAAGAAAAACGGTTCGATAAAAAATTCTTGAAAGAGTATAGAAAAGAATGGAATAAAAGACTGGGTAAAACGCAGAAGACCATGTTCCTGATGAAAGAAAAATTTATGAATATGAACGATGAGCGATTTAACAGGATCGTGGAATTCTGTCAGAAAATCCCCAGAGATAAATTCAGCTTGAAAACACTTTTCACCGAAGCCGTGAAAGGTGATCCAAAATTAATGATAGATGTGGCAAAAGCTTTTGTAGTAAGTAAGATCAAAATGAAATGAATGAGAAACAGAAAAGAGAGTTTTTTCGCAAAACCATTCATGTAAGTGCCCTGATCCTGCCACTTTCCTACCGCTATTTATTTCATAATGACAGGAAACTGACTTTCATTGTTCTGGTTCCACTCACATTGATAGCTCTTGTAATCGAAATCGCACGGATAGAACATAAAACGGTTAAAAGGATTTTCCTGGATTTTTTTGGTCTTATGCTGCGTGAGCATGAATTTCATGATTTCACAGGCGCCACTTACATGATGATCTCAACTTTGATCTGCATCGCTGTATTTCCTGCCGATATTGCTTTTGTAGCTATTGCCTTCCTGGCTATTGGTGATACACTGGCTGCACTGGTGGGAATTCCTTTTGGAAAGCGTAAACTATTGGGAACTGATAAGAGTTTGGAAGGAAGTATGGCTTGTTTTATCGGAACTTTTATCTTTGCACTTTTTTTCTTAAATCCGTTTATTGCCCTGGCAGGAGCGATAACTGCAACTATTGCTGAAATTTTTCCCCTGCCTGTGGACGATAATATCAAAATACCGATTTCGGCAGGTATTGTGATGTCTTTAGTGAATATGATTTTTTAAGTAAACTTTATATGAGGTAGAATATGAAATTATCATTTGTAATTCCAGTGTATAATGAAGATCAAAGCCTGAAACAACTTTATGCAGAGATAATAGAAAATACCAGCAATATGAAATACGAGATCATCTTTGTAGATGATGGTTCTACAGACAGCAGTTTTGAAATTATGCAAGAGCTGGCTAAAGAAGATAAAAATGTTAAGATAATCCGGTTCCGTAAGAACTTTGGCAAAGCAGCCGGACTGCAATCAGGATTTGATGCAGTTACAGGAGATATTATTTTTACAATGGATGCAGACCTGCAGGACGATGCAACTGAAATTCCAAGCTTTATAAAGAAGCTGGAAAAAGGTTATGATCTGGTAACAGGATGGAAGAAGAAACGCAAAGATCCAATTTCTAAAACAGGACCCTCTAAACTATTTAATTCTATTGTATCTTCTTCCTTCGGATTAAAGCTTCACGATTTCAATTGTGGCTTCAAAGCGTACCGCAAAGAGGTTATAGAAGAGCTGGACATTTACGGAGAAATGCATCGCTATATCCCCGCCCTGGCTCACGCAAAAGGATTTAAAGTAGCTGAAATTCCGGTTCATCACCGGTCCCGTAAATTTGGGAAATCCAAATACGGTGCAGAAAGATATCTGCGTGGCTTTCTTGACCTGTTAACGGTAAAACTGGTTACAGGATACATTCACAGTCCTTTATATCTTTTCGGCAGGATCGGATCAACATTCAGTCTGGCAGGTTTGCTAATCGGTTTGTATCTAACCGTCATGAAATACGGTTTTGGCCAACCACTTTACAATCGTCCGCTTTTATATCTTTCTACTTTGCTTATCATACTTGGTCTGCAGTTTTTCTCTATCGGACTCCTGGGAGAACTCATCGTGAATCAAAACCGAAAAGGTAATAGGCTTAATAAGATTACAATTAAAGAAAGAATAAATTTCTAAACTATAAAAGGCAGGAAACAAATGAAGAGCTGTCTTGTTCAGTTTGTAGAGATCATGCAAAATGCCGGCTTGAACGATCTGGTGATCCAATCTTTTTCCACTTATTATTACCGGATACTGGAAGGTGCCACAGGAAAAATTTCCGAAAATGAAATTGAACCTCCC
>JACNIV010000132.1 GCA_014382915.1 Candidatus Cloacimonadota bacterium
CAAGAACCATCAGTATTTATTGTAACAACGATACGGTCACAACGGCCTGCCAGAGCTTCGTCTATACTGTTATCCACGACCTCATATACAAGATGATGCAGTCCCCGTTCAGTTGTTCCGCCAATAAACATTGCCGGTCGTTTTCTTACAGCTTCCAAACCTTTAAGAACTTTAATATTTTTCGCTGTATATTTTGGATCTGTCATACTTAAACCTCTTTCTTTTTTCTAATTTTTTCTATCATTTTTTCCAATTCATACATATACCTATTTCCGCCTGGCAGGAATATGTGTCAATTAATTTATTTGCATAAAGTTAGCTATTTTTTTCTTGGAAATGCGTTTCTTTGAAACAGGTTTGTATCTTATTATTATATAAGAAGTTATGGAGTTGCTTTTTAAGAAGCTACGAAATTATGAAAAAATGGTGGAAATATTTTTTTTATTTCAGGAAAATATTGTGCAGAAAATTCAATTTTATGTTTCGATAAAAATGCGTCCTGGTGCGGATCTGGAACTTATCAGTCAGTATCGTCAAGCAGATCCATCCATTTATTATCGGAAGACGAAGATGATGTATATTTTCCCAGACTGATCACAACATCGATGGAACTCTTTTTGGGAATTAGTTCATCAGCCATTGGCTGAGAATAGATAATTTTTCCTTTAGTTACTTCGTCCGAATACCGAAAAATCTTTTCTCCTAATGTAAGCCCGGCATTTTCCAGTTTCAACTTGGCTTCTACAACCTTGAGATTATCAAGATAAGGTATGCGAACAAGTTCCGGTCCATCGCTTACAATAACATTTATAGTACGATATTTTTTTGTCATAATCTCTGGGTTAGGAGTTTGAGAGATGATCTTTCCCTTTTCGATCTCTTCATGATAAACGGTCTCCGTTTGAGTAACATAGAGTTTTAACTCCTTACAGTTTTTACGTGCGATCTCGTAATTCATACCATGTAAATCAGGTACTATTACTTCATTTCTGTGTCCTACGATGATCTTCATAATTATATCTGTAGCAAAGAATGCAACGATAAACACCAGTATCAGAATGCCGACAGCAATAAAGAAACCTTTTAATTTCTGCATTGATAACTCCTAACCATTTTTTTGCAATTTGGCAGCAAAAGCGCCATCCATATCATGTTCGAACGGTAATGTCTTCAGGTAGCCGTTTTCAGTATATTCTTTTTTAATAAATTCACTGGCGGGAATAAGTTTGAAATCTCTATTTTTTGCAAGGAATTTTTCAATCTGCAATTCATTTTCAGCTTTATTTAATGTACAGGTGCTGTAGATCATAAATCCACCGGGTTTAACGAAGGAGGTGCCTAATTTGAGTGCATCGCTTTGTAATTTTAGCAATTTAGGCATATCCTGGTTAAACTGCCAGCGCAATTCAGATTTTTTCTGAAAAACTCCCCATCCTGAACAAGGTACATCCAGTAGAACTTTATCATATGCGGCAGCAACAGGTCCAAAATGAAAAGCATCATCCGCATTTAATCTCATATTTTTTATCTGCAACCGTTCAACAGCCTGTTTCAGTTTTTTGATCTTATTGGGGAATTTGTCAACAGCAATTACTTCTCCGGTATTTGCCATAAGCTCGGAGATATAGGTGGCCTTGCCACCGGGAGCAGCAAACAAATCCAGAATATTCTCATCAAGCTCCGGATTTAGTAATTCTACAACCAGGGCAGCAGATGTATCCTGTATGGAATAATAGCCTTCAGAAAAGGCGATTTCATTTAATACTTCGCGTGGCTGATCAGAGATCAATATATTTTCTGAAGCTTCGCTGGGAATTGTTTTTATGTTTCTGCGATTGAAATATTGCATCAGGTGAGATTTACTGGTAGCCATATTATTTATTCTGATATGCAGTTTGGGGACATCATTGTAATATATGCACAGCATCTCAGTTTTTTCTTCTCCCCAGTATTCCAGCCATTCATTTATAATTTCTATGGGATAGGAATATTCCAGAGCAAGACGTTCGTTGATATTAACAGGATATTTTATCTGTGGAGAACGCAAGTATGCTCGTAATATAGCATTCACAAAATTACCGATCTTATCTCCATATAGTTTTTTTGCCAGATTCACAGTTTCATGCACAGCAGCATATTCGGGAATGCTATCGCAATATAAAAGCTGGTACAATCCCATATAGATAATAATTTTGATTTTTTTACTTGTAGCAGTAAATTTATTTGTATCTGCATATAATGAAGCAATATATTCCAGGTTGTTTTGCATTTTAATTATGCCCTTTACTAGAGCGTAAAGAAGGTCTGCGTTTTCGTTTGCTACTTGTAATCTTTTGGTCATCTGCTGAAGTAATTTATCGGAAAAGAGATTCTTGGAAAGGACTTTTACTATAATCTTATAGGCTTCAAGCCTGATGTTTATCATTAACTTCTCTTTTTATACAATGCTTTGATGCCAGCTTTCACTATCTCTTCAGAAGAAGTAAATTCCTGTTCCTTAAGAAGTGCAGAGAATGCTTTACGTATTTCAAACTGTTTATATCCTAAAGTCAGCAAAGCAGATTCAGCTTCTTTTATCATATCGCTACGACCAATACCGCCCTCTTTCAGCAGTTGATCCGCACGGATACTTCCAACCCGGTCTTTCAATTCAATTATCAAGCGTTCGGCAGATTTTTTCCCAATACCCGGAATAGTAGCTATCAGGCTTACATCTCCCATCTGGATAGCGTGGATAAGGTCTCCCACAGATAATCCCGATAGAATAGAAAGAGCAAGTTTGGGTCCTATTTTGGAAATAGCGATAAGATACCTGAAAAGTTCTTTTTCTTCTGAGGTAATAAAACCGAATAACCTGGTTCCATCCACTTCATTGAAGGAATAATGCACCAGAAGTTTAACTTCGTTGCCTATTTCAGGTAATTTATCAAAAGTACTTAATGGAATGTTTACTTCATAGCCTACGCCCTGGCAATCAATAACAGCTATTACCGGTTCTTTTCTGGATAATACACCTTTTAAATAAGAGATCATAATTTTATCCCGAGTTTAATTTTATTAAACAGACACAACGCATTAGCCAATGCATCTGTAGCATCCTGAGTTTCAGGTTTGATATCGATCTTAAGTATCTTTTTAACCATATATTCTACTTGTTCTTTAGATGCATTTCCATTACCAACCACAGATTTTTTTACCTCGCGAGGAGAATACTCTACAATTTTTATTTTCCTTTGAGCAAGAGCAAGCAAAATTGCACCACGGGCATGGCCCAAAGTGAAAGCAGATTTTATATTTTTCCCGTAAAATATGGTCTCAACGGCAGCAATATCGGGTTTGTATTCGTCAATGACCTGATCAATTTCTGAATAGATTACAGCCAGCCTCTCTGCTAGATCCAAAGTGGGATTAACTTTGATCACATCACAACCGGCAGCTACTATTCTGTTATTCTCTAATTGCAAAATACCATAGCCACAAACGTGACTGCCCGGATCAATTCCAATAATTATCAATCTACCGACAACCTCTCAATTATTTCATTAGATATTTCGAAATTAGCATATACTTTCTGGACATCGTCATTATCTTCCAATTGGTCCAGTAGTTTTAATAATTTCTCAGCCACATTATCTGCATTAACAGTATTTTTAGGAATGCGTGTCTGTTCAGCCTTTTCTATTTGATATCCGTTTTCTTCCAGAATTTTATGTACGGTATGCAGGTTAGAATAAGCAGTAAATATCTCGTGATTTTCATTTTCGCTCGAGAAATCTTCTGCCCCGGCATCGAGAGCTGTCATCATCAGTTCATCTTCATCCACACCTTTTTTAGCAATCTCAATTTTACCTTTTGGTTCGAATATCCAAGAGACAGAACCGTTTTCTGCCAGGTTGCCACCAAATTTTGAGAAAATGTGTCGGATATCTGATACAGTTCTTTGTTTATTATCGGTAAGTGTTTCTACAATGATTGCTACACCGTTATGTCCATAACCCTCATAAGTATAACTTTCATATTTCACACCTTCCAGTTCACCTGTTCCTTTTTTAATAGCTTTTTCAATATTGCTGCCCGGCATATTATTATTTCTGGCAGTAGTAATGGCAAGACGCAGTCTGGGATTCATTTCCGGGTTTCCACCACCTTCTCGGGCTGCTACAATGATTTCTTTTACCAGCTTGGTGAATAGTTTGCCACGTTTTGCGTCGGCTGCACCTTTCTTATGCTTAATAGAGCTCCATTTACTATGACCGGACATAAGACCTCCATGTAAGAATTAACCACCTTCAAAAAGTGTTATCATCCGCAGGGTGATTATTATTGAAAAACAGGATTAATCATTTTTTTCGTTGGCTGCAGCTATCACTTTAACAGCAATCTCATCCGGAACTTTCTCCAGGTGAGAGGGTTTTTGCACGAATTTACCGCGACCCTGTGTTAAGGATTTCAAAGCGGGGAAATAATTGAATAGTTCAGCTAAAGGCATTTGGGCTTTCAGTACCTGTTTTTTACCTTTCTTATCCATTCCCAGAATCTTACCGCGACGAGTGGAGACATCACCCATCACATCACCCATATATTCTTCAGGTATAATTATCTGAACTTCACGGATGGGTTCGAGTAAGATTGGATTGCCTGCTTCAAAGGCTTTTTTCAG
>JACNIV010000133.1 GCA_014382915.1 Candidatus Cloacimonadota bacterium
TCAAGTAAGTTCCGGTATTTACTTGTACAAAATAAAAGCTGGAAATCAAGAATCTACAAAACGAATGCTACTTTTGAAGTAAAGTTAAAGATGATGGTATATAACAAAAGTGTCAGTGCCCAGATTGTAAGAAAAGCAAGAAGAGCACCGCACACTCGAAACATTAACCAACATTCCGCTTCGCTCCAGTAAAATATATCACAAAGACAAATTTAGTACAATTGAAATATGATAAGTTTATTATTGATTACCCTTTCAGTAACCTTAACCTTGCAAGGGTTTCTTTCAATACTTCTTCTAGCTTAAACCTTTCAAGGTTTCTTTCACAAATTCCATTTCCAACCCTGAAATTGCTAAATGCAAGTTTCACCGAAAGAAGCGATTGCAGGGTTTTCTTTTAATCTAATTCTTCTTCAAATTTCTTACTTTCCATATATTCTTGAAATGAAGTTTGATAAGTAAAATCCCGATGGAAATAATTCCCCAAAATTCTCTTACTTACAAGTACGTTTTCTTCACCAAGATATTCCGAAAGACTCGAAAATTCCCAGTTATCAGGATTAACCACGATCCCATGTTTAAGCGAATTTGTATGAATATAATGAATTCCGTCAATCAGATATTTATCAGATGTTATTAGTTTAGATTTTGCAGTTCTTTCGAAAATTGTTCCTGATCTATTATTCCCAACCCTGAAATTGCTAAATGCGAGTTTCATTGAAAGAAGCGATTGCAGGGGTTTTCCTTTACCCTTTCGGACTATACTGCCTTTTCAGCCACTGGCTCAATCCGTCTAATCCCGGGAATAAAACACGTTCTGTAATATTTGCCTGATCCAGTTTATCGCGGATCTCCCATTTCAGTTCTTTGGGAATAATAATCTTCATCCAGCTATCAGGATGTTTTTTCAGCCATTCATCCATCGCTAACTGCGGATTAGATGAAATTGAGAAAAAAGCAAACTGGTTAATGAAGCGATCGTCGATCGAGGGTGGTTCGAGGAATAGCACAAAATCCTGTTTTGACAGAGAATCCAGTTCTTTGAGTGTACACACATGCTCCATCAGCATTTTTACTGTAAAAACATTCGCTCCTTCTTTTTGTAATTCATTTTTAAGAACTTCCGGAACATTCTGGTTAACCTCTATATAATCTACCGCCCAGACCACACCATCAACATCAAATTGTTCAAGATGTTCAGTAGCAAAATGCATTGCTACGTAGGGTGAATATGTCCAGTCCATAAGCCGTGTGGGCAGCCCATGATGCTGAGCTACAGAAAGCCAGTGCCATATCGAGTCATGTTCCACAACATTCTGGTGAGCATATTTACTGAAATTCCTCAGAAGATGATTTTCCAGGCTGGCATAATCCCCACCCAGACGGATCAGCGTTGTTTCCAGTTTAAAATCTGCATCGGAAAGTCCCCTGAAAGCAAATTTGGAACGATATCTACCCAGTTCAGGATTCCAGGAATCTTCAAATAGTTTTTCCTGCAGATCATTCCAGCTTGTAATTGTATATTCATTCATTCCAGACTCCTTAACACATTAAAAATCGAAACCTGCTCCGATTGCAAAATGTTAAATCTCTAACTTTCATTTTTTCTCCTTAACCTTTATAGTTCTTTATTTATTCACTATTTTTAAATGTTTCAAAAAATATGATACCGATCCTTGATCAAACCGGAGTCGGTTGCGTGGATCGAAAGAGCTGTTTGCTGCATCTCTCAGCTCCATGTGTAGATGAGATGGTTTTCCGCTGTTGCGGATATTTCCGGTAAGCCCTGTTATGCCAACTTCTGTATTACCATTAACTTCCTGTCCCAATGTCACGAACACATCATTCAGGTGAGTGTATACACTTTCGATACCTTCAGGGTATAATATCCTAACTGTTTTACCATACTCTATCTTTATTGAATCTACTGTACCATCCGGTTGTGTGTATTTTGCCTTCACCATGTAGTGTGGATTATCATTAACCTCGGTAACAATACCGAAATCGTTCAAAGGATAAACCGGTGTGTTTTCCGGAACATATAGATCTATACCCTCATGAATTCTCTTCTTTTCTCTGGTACCACGCATACAGCCATAATGATCTGCCCAACGGTTACGAATGTATTTTTTTATTAGTTCATTAAAAGTCAAGCCATCATTGAAGGGCGATTTATATTTACTGAAGTGATCCACGAAATCGGAAGTTAAAAGGATCGTTTCTTTTTTCAATGAAAAGGGTGACAAAACAACCGGAGAACCGGATTCGACATCAAGTATTTTTATATTATTCAGCTTCCTGTGAAGATAGGGAATATAGAAAACATCTGCAATTACCATCAGCAAAACAACACCATATATAAAAAACCTGATAAAACCAGGTGATTTTTTATTCATATTCTCCTCTATACGGAATTTCAGGATCAAGACTGTAGTTTTAAGAAAAATTGGCAACTCTTTTTAGAATCTGTCAGGTATTAATTAACCTACTTGTTATTATGGAATCATTTAAACTCATTCTACTTGACAGCAGATTCGCTCTATAAAAACTTTGTTCTTTCTCGATCATCTTTAGTATAGAATAATAAGGAGAAAGCATGAAAACAGATACTCCAAAAGCTGGTCAGATCAGGCATGATTGGTACCTGGTCGATGCTGAGGATTTGGTTTTAGGAAGATTGGCTACGCAAATTGCAACCATTTTGCGTGGTAAAAATAAACCTTACTTCACACCTCACCTGGATACAGGTGATTATGTTGTGGTTATCAATGCTGAAAAAGTTAGACTTACCGGGAATAAAGAATTACAAAAAACTTATCAGCGCTATAGTGGTTATCCATCTGGCAGAAGAGAAATTCCTTTCAAAAGAATGCTTCAGGAAAAACCAGAAGAAGTCATCACTCATGCAGTCAGGGGCATGCTTCCCAAGAATTCTCTTGGAAGACAGATCATTACTAAACTGAAAGTATATGCCGGCAACAAGCATCCACATACTGCTCAAAATCCAAAACCTTTAGCCTTGGTTAATTAGGGAGAATATATATGCAATATTTCGACGCAATCGGAAGAAGAAAAGATGCAGTAGCAAGAGTTCGATTGACCCCCGGAACAGGAAAAAGAACTGCCAATAAAAGAACTATGAAAAACTATCTGCAAAGAGAAACCCTGGAAATGATCATTGAACAACCGCTCAATCTTGTAGGTCTTTCCGAGAAAGTAGATATCACTGTAAATGTGGATGGTGGAGGCCTTTCCGGACAAGCCGGAGCGATACGCCTTGGTATTTCCCGTGCTCTTGTGAAATATAATGAAGAACTTAAACCAGCTCTAAAAAAAGAAGGATTCCTTACTCGCGATCCTCGTATGGTTGAAAGGAAAAAAGCCGGTCAACCAAAAGCGAGAAAGAAATTCCAATTCTCAAAACGTTAATTTTAAAATTTTTCGTGTAAAAAAATACTGTCTGGTATTTGCAAAGCGGTGTCCCGAAAGCATTCGGGATTGAATTGCAGTTAATATAGGACAGAAAAAAATAACCGTAATTAAAGGAGATTGAAAAGTATGTCTGTTGTAACAATGAAAGCTCTTCTGGAGAGTGGAGTTCATTTTGGTCACCAAACACACAAGTGGAATCCCAAAATGGATAAATTTATTTTCATCAAACGTAATGGGATTCACATTCTTGATCTTAAACAAACCCTTGATGCTGTGAATGAAGCTTATATGTTCATCAAAGAACTTGTGAACAAAGGTGAAACAGTTCTTTTTGTAGGTACCAAAAAACAAGCCAAAGAAGCTATCGAAGTTTCTGCCAAGAAATGTGGTGTGTTTTATGTTAATAACCGCTGGTATGGTGGTATGCTTACCAATATACAAACCATTCGTCGTAGTATCGAGAAACTGGATTATTATGAGCAGATCGTTGAAGACGGTACAATAAATAGTTTCACCAAATTAGAAGCTCAGAAGATGAAAAAGACTTACGATAAGATCAATAACGGACTGGGCGGTGTTCGTGAAATGGATAGGAAACCTGGAGTAGTTTTTATCGTTGATATCATCAAAGAAAAAATCGTAGTTAATGAAGCTCGAAAACTTAAAATACCTATTGTAGCAATGGTAGATACAAATGCCGATCCCGATCTGGTAGATTATGTTATTCCTGCTAACGATGATGCTATTCGTGCTATACACCTGATCACAGATATCATGGCAAATGCTGTAATCGAGGGTAAGCAATCTCTTCTTGAAGGTGCTGACGTTGTTCAACCCGATGCTACAGAGAAAAAAGAAGCAGTCATAGAAGAAAAGAAAGAAGAAATTCCTGTAAAAAAACCTGAGACAGTAAAAAAAGATACAGAAGAAATAGCTATGAAATATACTACAAAGACAACAGCTACTAAGAAAGAAAAAACTGAAAAGGCTGAACCTGCCAAAATTTCTGAAAAGAAAGCTGTGAAAAAAGATACTGAAGAAAAAGCCACGAAACCTGATTCAAAGAAAACAGTTGCTAAGAAAGAAAAACCTGAGAAGGCTGAACCTGCTAAAGCTGCTGAGAAGAAAGCTGCTCCCAAAAAAGTAAAAACAGAAACAGCTGCTTCTGCAAAAAAAACTGAACCTATAAAAAAAGATAAGAAGAAAGAAGAGTC
>JACNIV010000134.1 GCA_014382915.1 Candidatus Cloacimonadota bacterium
AATGCTCTGTCAGTGGAATACAGGTATATTGATCCAAATAAATCTATTGTATATGGTAATGAAGCATTAGCTCTTGCCATAAAGTTCAACGATAACAAACAAAAATGCATAGCTTACGATAATATCGCCACATCAAATGCAATTCTTGGGGACTATGAGCAATCACTTAAATATTATTCATTTTCTCTTGAATCTGCCGAACAACACGGAGATGTAGATGCAATAATTAATGATTTAGAAAAAATTGCTGATGTTTACAATAACTGGGAAAAATATGAAGAAGCAATAGAATATTATAACAAATTAATGAAGATTTATGAATTTCGCAAAGATAAAGAGAGCATTGCAAGAACTTTTAACAATATAGGAAAAGTCCATAAAAAATCGGGTAATTTAAATAAAGCATATGAGTATTTTTTAAGGGCGATCAAATTTGAAGAAGAAAATGTACATGTTCTTCTGCGTGATGACTACCTGCATTATTCCGAAGTGTATGCTGCGATTGGCAACGATGATAAAGCCCTGGAATTTTACAAATTATATACTACAATAAAAGACACTATAGAAAGCGCATTAAGTTCTCAGAAAATTGTAGATATGCAAAAAAGATATGAGGAAGAAAAAGCTCAACGTGGAATAGAAATTCTAATGAAAGATAAAGAAATCAGCGACTTGCGATTGCGACAGCTTACACTGGAAAAGGAAAAGAATGAGAAAGAGTTGATTACACTAAAACGAAATCAGCAAATTGAAATGTTAAAAAAAGACAACGCCATTCGAGACCTGGAATTAAAACAAACCCGTTATGAGAAAGATGAAATTAAAGAGAATGTAGAAACTTACAAAAAAGACAAAGAAATAAAAGAATTGGAATTAGGAAAAATTGAATTAGAAGTTTCTAAACAAAAGGCTTTGCAAAGTCTCTATTATCTGATAGGATTTTTACTTTTTATTTCTGCTCTATTCGGTTTTTACCAGGCTCATTCTCGAAATGCTGCGAATAAAGAACTTGCGAAAGTTAATGCAGAACTGGCCAATGCCAACGACAAACTGAAACTTATAGCCAAAACTGACCCGCTCACAAATCTCTCAAACCGTAGGGATATGATCGAAAAAATTGAAAATGAACAGAAAAGATTCGGTAGAAACGGTAAATCATTTATATTGGTGATGTCTGATATAGATGGCTTTAAATCTGTTAATGACAAATACGGACATGATGGTGGAGATTTTGTTCTGGAATCACTGGCAAAACTTATGCAGTCAGTAGTTAGAAAGCAGGATGTTGTAGGTCGCTGGGGAGGTGAAGAATTTCTTATTCTGCTACCTGAAACTAAATTGGAAGGTGGTAGAGCACTGGCAGAAAAAATACGGAAAAATATCTCAATCACGCCTTATGTTTTCAGCGACAAAAAAATACCTGTTACAATGACTTTTGGGGTTAGTGTCTATAACAAAGCCATGGATATCGACCTCTGCATTAAGAAAGCAGACGAAGCACTTTATAAAGGAAAGAAACGCGGTAAAAACTGCGTTGTTATTTCCAAACCAGATGAAGAGGAACAAAGTTTTAAAGAAATTGATGTCGACAGTTTTTCATCCGGTTAGTGATTAATTTTTTATAAACATCTGGAGATGTTGTGAAACAAATTGTTATTATATTAATTTGTTTATTTTTTTTCACACAATTATTCTGTTTTCAGAACCCCGAAGAAATAAAAAAAAAAAATATCCCTGTCATCCCAGGATGTAAAACTAAGTTTATTGAAAGAATTGGCTTCTTGTTACCCCGAACTGTCTGTTGATGAATGTATTCAATATGGCAATGAAGCATTGGAACTGTCCATACAAGTTAATGATATACAATCAGAATCGGAAATATTCCTCCTATTAGCTAAGTTGTATAATCAAAACAAAAACCACGAACGTTCGTCATACTTTTATAGCAAATTCATCACTTTGAAAGACTCACTGTTTTATCTTGAATTCGAACATGAACAACAGCAGATACGAAAACAGATATTCTTAAGAAATTCGTTTATGATTGCTTTTTTGGTACTTCTTAATATTGCTTTCTTCATTTATATTCGTTATCGTTCCCAGGCAAAAGTACACGACAAATTAGAAAACACACATGAACAATTGAAAGAAATTGCTCGAACAGATCCGTTAACCGAGCTTTCAAATAGAAGGGATATAATCGAGAAAATCGAATATGAGCAAATTCGTTTTGAAAGAAATAAAAATCCCTTTGTAATCATAATTGGAGACCTGGATTTTTTTAAATCGATAAACGACAGATACGGTCATGATTGTGGTGATTATGTTCTGAAAAAAGTTGCACAAATTTTGCGTACTACTATAAGAAAGCAGGATATAGTAAGTCGCTGGGGTGGTGAAGAGTTTCTTTTATTACTGCCTGAAACACCACTTGAAGGTGGGAAAGTAGCTGCAGAAAAGGTCAGAAAAAAAATTGAAAATTCTAATCTAAAATACAATAATGATCCCTTATCGATTACCATAACTTTGGGAGTGAGTGTTTATGATAATGTTATGGAAATTGACGATTGCATAAAAAAAGCAGACCAGGCGCTTTACCGCGGAAAACATAAAGGTAGAAATTGTGTTGTAGCTGTAAGACCGGAAGATATTATTATTGGGTAAAAACTGAAGTGTGCATTGTAATCCAGAGTTGTTGATAAAATTATTTAGTTGAGTCTTGTTCTATTCAAAGTAGTATATAGCTTTAATGGGATCTATCCTGGAAGCTTTGATAGCAGGATATATCCCTGATATTACTCCTATAAAAACCGAAAAAGCAATTCCTACCAGTACACCTTCCACCGGCATGGCAAATCTGGATTTGAGAGCCATTGTTAAAGCTTTTACCAGGAAAGATGAAAAAAAGATTCCAATAAAAGCACCGATCAGGGCAAGAACAATGGACTCTGCCAGGAAAAGAATGAAAATATCTTTATCGGTAGCACCAATGCTTTTTCTTATCCCGATCTCCATCATACGTTCATTTATGGAAATAAGTAAGGTGCTGAATAACCCGATCCCCCCTACTATCAAAGAGATAGAAGCAATTGCAGATAATGTGATATTCCACTTTTTCATCATCTCATTTATTTCTTCGGTAATCTTGAGAAGCAGTGCCCCTACATCATTGAAAGAAAAATCATGCGCCATTTTATGCTTGGCCAGTAACTTCTGCCGGGTAGTGGTTTTCATGTTAGCAAATGTTTTATCATTTTCAGCTTGAAGATAAATATAGTCTATTGCATTGTCGGAACGAAGATACCGGGCACCAGTGGAAAGCGGAATATAGACAGCTTCCAGGTCGTTATGGCGTTCCCATTTGCTAAAATTCATTCCGGTCTGGTTTAGTTCGTCTTTGTTCAAAACTCCAATGATCTTGTACCTATTACTGCCTATTGTTATAGATTTCTCCAGAGTTTTATCATCTTTAAAATATTCTTCTGCAAAATAATAGCCTACAATGCATACTTTGATTGAATTTGATTCTTCAAATTGATTGAAATACCTGCCGGTTTTTATCTTATATGTTTTGCTTAAAAAGAAGTCGTTATTTATAGCTTTTAAGTGAACGTTTTCCTGCTTTTCGTTTATGAAAATTTTTTCATAGGAACTGATATAACCATAAATATAACGGGAAGAGACATCGTTTTTCAACATTGTATAATCAGAAAACGTGATCGGCTTTGCTTCTCTATTGATATAACGGAATCTTAATCTGCTGCTGGAAAAACGTGTTTCACTGCTGGAGGGATAAACGATGATGGAATTATTCCAGCCCATTTCCTCCATTTTTTCATTTATCATAGACTTAAGACCATAAACGGTTGAGAACATGGTAACCACAGCAAACACACCTATAATGATACCCAGCAACGTTAAAAAAGATCGCAATTTGTGAGTAAAAATATTTTGAAAACTGCTGCCAATACTTTCAAAAAAGTACATCTAAAAAACTTCCTCACCGCATTGAGGGCATTTTTTAAAACTTCCTTTTGCTTTGGTTTTTCGTTCTTCCAGGTAATAGTTACCGCATTTGGGGCAGGATAATGCTACCGGTTTAAAATTAGTAATGTATTTACATTCGGGATAGTTTGTGCAGGAGAAGAAAGATTTACCTTTTTTACTACGTTTCTCCGTGATCTCACCATCTTTGCATTCGGGGCATTTTATTCCCAGGGTAAATGGTTTAGTAAATTTGCATTTAGGATAGTTTGAGCAGGCAACGAACTTACCGTATCTTCCATCTTTTAGGATAAGAGCAGAGCCACATTTTGGGCATTTCTCTTCCAGTTTTTTTGGTTCGACTATCTTGATCTGACCGTCATCACTGCGAGAAAAACTCTTTATATTTTTGCATTCCGGAAAATTTGAACATGCCAGGAATTGCCCGTTCTTTCCCCATTTAATGATCATTTTGCTGCCGCATTTTTCACATTTGATATTAGTATCTTCGCTTATCTTTTCTTTTGCTTCTTTGTAATTAATATTACCTATCAATTTCTGGATAGAACCGTAATAATCTGAAAGCAGTTTCTGCCTATCCACTTCGCCATATTCAATCTTATCAAGACTGAATATGGCGAAGTGGATAGGCAGAAACTGA
>JACNIV010000135.1 GCA_014382915.1 Candidatus Cloacimonadota bacterium
AGGTAAATGAACAAACTTTTTTTACCGAGTTTTCCCGAAACAAAAGCCAGAGTAGCAGTATTAGTAGCGGGACCAGCGATCAGAAAGATCAAACCTGCACCGGGAGTCATTCCTTTGATAATAAGCGTCGCTGCAATGGGAATCGAACCGGTAGCACAAATATACATTGGAATTGAAATTAGAAGCATTATGGGATAAGCAAGTAGTGGATTACCGAGATATTGTTCAATGAAATCTCCGGGAATGATAAATCCGATAATTCCACCGGCAATAACCCCGATCAATATCCATTTCCCGGCATCATCGATCAACTCAATGAATCCGTATTGAAAAATGTACTTAATCTTTTCTAAAAAGTTATGCGAATGAGATTCCTCAGTATTGCAGATGATGCAGGAATTCCCCTCGGGAAGCTTGATTTTCTCTTCATTATGTTTTTTCTCTAAAATCCCCGTAAGAGAACCGCTCATAATTCCTGCAAAAAAAGCAGCAACTGGTCTGATGACTGCAAATAAAGGTCCAAGCAGAGAATATGTTGCCAGGATAGAGTCTACGCCTGAGGTTGGTGTGGAAGAAAGAAATGATACTGTAGAACTCTTTCCTGCTCCCTCTTTTCGCAGATAAGCAGCCACAGGAATTACTCCACAGGAACACAATGGCAAAGGCACTCCAAAAAGTGAAGCTTTGATGATCGAACTTAATTTATTACCTGATAAATGCGTGTATATTTTTTCTCTGGGAATTATCAGATTCAATACTCCGGCGATGAAAAAACCGAAAAGAAGATAAGGCGACATTTCCAGAAGTAAAAACCATACTGACTTCAAAATTCCTATTAATACTTCAATCATAACACTCTCCTATTCAGTAAAATCAGATAATTTTATATTTTTAAAAGTCTGATAAATACTTTGCGAAATATTTTTTAAAGCATCACCAAAGATACAATTCTCAAAAGGACAACCGGTTTTATGTAAAGGGCAATCATTAATAATTATCTTAGATTCGACGATCTCATAAATATCAAGAAAGCTGATTTCTTCCACAGGTTTATTCAGCACAAATCCACCTGTGGGCCCGCGAAAAGACTTGATGAGTCCGCTTTTACTTAATCTCTGAAATATCTTTGCGAGGTGAGCTTCTGAAGCATTCAATTTTTCTGCTATGTATTTTGCATTTACCTTTTCTGGATTTTTCTGTGCCACGATCGCCAGACCGTGTAAAGCCAGCGAAGCAGCTTCCGAAATATTGATCAAATGCGACATTTCATCTCCTTTTTATTAATTCTGGTACTCAAATACCGAAATAGGATTTTTGTGTCAAGAAGTTTTTTAATTTAATAATAGAAAAGACATTTCCGTGAACTGTGTCCGGCTTTTTTATCGCCTTTGGTGATTTAACGGAAACAGGAATGCATGAATATTATGAAAACAGATTCCCAATCAAGTTGGGAATGACAAAAAGGACATGTTGTGAATGACAGTAACAGCAAATCATTTCCCCCGAAAAGTCGGGGCATTCTTGGGTTCTTTTCCTCTCAAAACTTTGTGATAATAATCATAAGTCATCGGATTCAATTCAGATAAATTTTCCGCTTCCGTAACTTCTCCCAGGAAGATCGTGTGACTTCCTGCATCCAGGCTTTTTATTACCTTACATTCAACAAATCCCACAGTTTTATCCAACACGATGGGAGCACCATTTTTTCCAATTTTGTAATTACAGTCAGCAAATTTATCGATGTCTCTCCCACTTCTGAAGCCAAATCTTCCTATATCTATCATAGTCCATTTATCGGAAATAATAGAGATAGTAAAGACCTTGCTTTCTTTTATGAATTCGTGGGTCAGGTTTTGTTTGGCAATACTGATGGCAATCGTTGCCGGCTGGGGTGTAATTTGAAAAACAGTATTGGCAAGCTGTGCATTAATCTTTTTTCCTTTTTTGGAACTTACGATGTATAAACCATAACAGATTTTAAATAATGCATCCAAATTCATTTTTTTTACCTACTTTTTTTTTATTGAGTATTAAGGTTTCTGCAAAATGTAAAAATGGGTGTCTTTCCGTCAAAAGCCGGACACGGTCTGAGAATGAACTTACACAGGCATTCGACGAAGAATCTCATTATAAGTTGAGATCCTTCGTATGAAAAACTGAAAGAATTCCTCAGGATGACAAAAACATACCTTTTTGCAGAACTCATTATAAAGTATCTTGAATTTTTTTCAATTTAACAACATGAAAAATTTCTTCATCGACAATGTTTTCAATTGCTTTTTTTGATTTTTCATTGGCAATAAACTTCTTAATAAAATAGAAAAACAGCAGTGTGTCTTTTTCAAATTGAATGGCATTAGAAACAAGATCTTTCAAATCCCGTGCACTTGCAGCTAATTGTATAGCCTTCTCAGGTTGGTTGAAAAGATGAGTATCCACCATCGATTGAATATATAATTTTGCTTCGTCCCAGTTTATATCGCTGTTCATATCAAAATTATCTATTTTTTCACGTAAATTCAGAAAAGTCTTTTCATGCACTTTTTCTTCATCACGAAGCGTTTGCAAAAGTTTTTTTGCATCATTGTTTAAGTCACTTCGCTGTAATGCTCTATCGTAAAAAGCAAAACCATTTTTTTCTATTTCCACTGCCATTTCAATAATCTCGTTCTTTGAAAAAAATATCATAATTCCCTCCAATTTTAATTATTAAAAATTAATTATGTTATTGATATTAATCTTTACTATACATCTGATATTAGTAAAAAGTTTTTTAGTTTTTTTACATGAAGGACTTCTTCTTCAATTATCTTTTTAAGAATTTTTCTGACAGCTTGGTCCTCGATTTTTTCATAAATAGAATTAAAGAACAGAAGTGTATCTTTCTCAAATTGGATTGCATTCTCAATAAGTTCTTTTTCATCTTCAGAGGATGTTGCTAATTTAATTGCAGCGTTAGGTTTGTTGAAAATGTGAGAATCTGAAATGGTTCTCAAATAATTTGAGACTTCCTGCCAATCACCTGATAGAGTTATTTCCTCTTGATCCAATTCCGTTCTCATCCTTTTAAAAGTTTGTTCGTGAATAATTTCATCATCACGCAATTTTTCGAGGAGTTCTGTAGAATTTGAGCTTAGATTTTTCCTTTCTAAAGCCTTATTATAAAAAGTATAGCCTTTCTTTTCTATCTGGACTGCCAGTTCAATAACTTCATTAATTGAGAACTTTCCCATACAACCTCCGGAAGTTTATTTGTTAATTTTCTTTAAGAATTTCATCATCGTATATTTTTTCAAATTTAAGTTTGTGTTCTGTTTCTTCTGCAGCCAATCTCTCGAATAATTTTCCTGATTCGCTTTCAGAAAATTGTTTTGCAAGGTCTGTATAAAGTTTTTTTGCAGCTTCTTCTTTCTTCATTGCTAAAATGATAATATCCTGGAAACTCATATTTTCCGAAGGCTCTACCTCCACGACATAATCGCTGATGTGTAGATCCTGAACCTTTTTTTCTTCAATTTTCTCAAAGCCTTTTTTCCTGATATTTTCCAGGATGACTATATGCCCTTTTTCCATATTTTCAAATTCTTTGAGCATCACTTTTTGACCATCGAATTTTGATTTTTTGTGCAAATCGTTATAAAAAGCAACAGCTTCTTTTTCACGTTCTATAGCAAAATTTATAATTTCATCAAGATTTTCCATAAACATATAATCTCCTTCTAACTAAAATAAATAGGATGCTGCCATTTTAGACAGCACCCCTAAAACATTTTAATCTACCGGGCTGAACATATCTTTGCCAACACCGCACTCAGGGCAAACCCAATCTTCGGGAAGATCGTCGAATGCTACATTGTCGTTCTCAGCTGGATCATAAATATACCCACAGGCATCACATACATATTTTTGCATTTTCCCCTCCTTGTCACCTGCTTTCGTTAAAACTTCACCAGGCAGGTTAACTTTCTGAAGTCTCGAGTCGTAGTTGCAAGCTCCTTATAACTCGAAAATTCTGTTCATTGTCAGTGTAAATCTTGTAGTTACTTTTAATAATTTTCTACCCAAATCTCAAAATACGCCTGAGGATGATCACAAACCGGACAAACCTCAGGAGCTTCGATGGATTCAACAATATGCCCACAATTACGACATTTCCAGAAAACTTTTCCTTCCTTTTTGAATACAATGTGATTTTTCACATTGTTAAGAAGTTTCCTGTAACGGTATTCGTGTCTTTTTTCTACTAAAGCTACCAACTCAAAAATTTTTGCAACTTTGTCAAAACCTTCTTCTTTGGCAACGTTTGCAAAAGTTGGATATAGATCCGTCCATTCTTCCTGCTCACCATTTGCTGCATATTCCAGGTTTTTCATTGTATCGGAATAAGCAACTGGATAGCCAGCATTGATTTCAATTACATTTTCGTTCATCCCATTTTCGCTCAATTGTTTCATAAACAATTTTGCATGTTCTTTTTCATTATCAGCAGTTTCAGTGAAGATTGCTTCAATTTGTCTAAAACCTTCTTTACTGGCAACAGATGCATAATAATTATAACGCATTCTTGCCTGAGATTCGCCAGCAAAAGCTTTCATTAAATTTATAGAAGTTAGATTTGTCGTAATCATCTCC
>JACNIV010000136.1 GCA_014382915.1 Candidatus Cloacimonadota bacterium
TGTTTAAAATAATTTGGAGGAAGAAATAATGTTGAAAAAAAATTTAGTTGATCTATTTGCATCTAGCTTGAAGAATAACCGGGATATTAAAGTATCAAACGCTTCCTTCATACAACCTCTTCTCAATAATAAACCGGAGTAAAAAATGATAAAAGTATTAGTATTAATTCTGATATTGTTTACAGTGATCGTAGCAGGATACTATTTCCTGAACAAACCAACCCCTATAGAAGAAGATTTTTCCAGTATCGATACAATACAAGACCCTGTGCAATCTTCACTCTGGTCAAATGAACCGATTATTATCACAAAAAAAAACCTGCAATTGAAATTAACACCACAAGCTACATATAAGATAGGAGCTATTGTCCTGAGCAAAAAGAAATACAGTTCAGACTGGTCCAGCCATATATCTCCTTATGACCTGGCTCTGGGTTGGGGTGAAGTATCACGGCAGGAAAACCTGGATCATATCAAATTCAAACAGGTTCTCCGCTGGTACCGTTACCGCTATGATGCTCAATGCCCTATCTCTCAGGATTATATATCTAAACATTCTTCGAATCACCATATCATTCCTGCCAATTCCAACATCGCCAAAGCAGTTAAATCTATCAGGAAAAAAGACATCGTGGAATTAGAAGGTAAACTGGTGAATGTGAAAGGTAAATACAAAGGGAAACCGGTTAACTGGAATACCAGTACCACACGGAACGATACAGGCAACGGCTCTTGCGAAATACTATATGTAACTAAAATTAAAATAGGCAATCACATTTACAGGTAGAAAATTAAAGCAGATTCAAAAAATGCTGGTGAAAGAAAATCTATGATAAAATATGAAGTTGTTTTTCCCGATTATACTAATTGCATAATAAACCTGATGTCATCTATTCTACAGAATTATAACGTTCAAATTGAACATCCCTCTTTAAAACAGTTAAACATTTCGGAGTTGAAAAGTAAAAAGAATATCATTCTGATGATATTCGACGGGTATGGCTATAATCTTTTAAAAAAATATTCTCAAACTTCCAGTTCATTTCTTACAGAGCACCTGGTAGATTCGATCACTTCCGTTTTTCCTTCTACAACTACCTCGGTTATAACAAGCTTTCGTACAGCAAAAACACCACTGGAACATGGAGCTCTGGGTTGGACTATGTTTTTCAAAGAGTATTATAAATTCATAGATTTTCTTCCCAACTGGGACAGCATCACCGGAAAAGCAATCGATCATAAAAGATATCGAACTTATGAAAAAATGAAATTTGAAAATATTTTCCAAAAGATCCACCAGGCAGATCCCTCTGTAGAACTCTACAACATCTATGCTAAATATCTTTCCCAAAAACCCTACTCGGAAATTGTTTCCCTGCCTTCTACCATAAAATCCTATAAATCCACAAAACAACTCTTTAATACTGTGGAGAAAATAGTTAAAAAGAAATCAACTTCCAGGAAATTCATAATGAGCTATTCGGCAAACCCGGACGGATTGGAACATAAGAACGGGATACATTCGAAAATAGTTGAGGATTACCTAAAAGAGATCGATATTGCTTGTGAAAAATTAACTCACAAATTGAAAGGCACCAATACTTCAATTCTTATTACTGCCGATCATGGACTGGTGGACGTGAATAAATACTTTTATGCAAACGAAGATGAAGAGCTTTTCGACTGCCTGATATTACCTACAATGCCGGAACCGCGCTTTATCTCCTTTTTTGTCAAGAAACACAAATTTGATAAATTCCAGGATGTGATACAAAAATACAAAGATAAATTCCTGATCCTGACAAGAGATGAATTTTTGGCGAAAGGCTTTTTAGGAAAAGGTAAGATGCATCAGAGAATCGACGATATGTTAGGTGATTTTGTGGGAATTGCAACTTCCGATGCTGCCATAAAAACGGTTTTCGAACAGAATGGAAAATGGGAAAAAGAATTCCTGGCACATCATTCCGGACTAACTTCAGATGAAATGATGGTTCCCCTTATAAAGATAAACGTGTGATATCATGAAAAGAAAAAAAACTATCGCTTATATTGAAGCAGTAAGTTCCATACTTTTGAACATTATTCTGTTTGGTTTCAAATTCTGGATTGGAATAATATCTTCTTCAGTTGCTATAATAGCAGATGCCTGGCACACTCTCTCCGATTCCTTCTCTTCGATAATTCTTCTGTTCGGCATTAAAATATCAAATAAACCAGCAGACAGAGAACATCCTTTTGGTCATGGTCGAGCAGAGATAATTGCCACTGTTATTATCGGCATAATTCTTACCTTTGTCGGGTGTAATTTTCTCATTGCATCCATCCGGAAGTTCTATTCTCATCAAGCTGCATCTTTCGGTAAACCCGCAATAATTATCACCGCAATTTCTGTTGTTGTAAAAGAGATAATGGCTCAATTCGCAATATGGGGTGGCAAAAAAACAGGATCAAAATTGCTGATAGCAGACGGCTGGCATCATCGAACCGATTCCTTTTCATCGCTGGTAATACTATTCGGTATCTTTCTTGGTAAATTCTATTGGTGGGCAGACAGCTTCCTGGGATTAATTATGTCCTTGCTGATATTCCATGCTGCATTTGATATTCTTAAAGGATCGGTGAGCACTTTGATCGGAAAAAAACCGGACAAGGAATTACAGGATACAATTGTAGAACTTGTAAAAAGCAAAATAAATATTCCTGTTCATTTACATCATTTACACCTTCATAATTATGGCGACCATAAAGAGATCACGTTCCACATAGAACTACCACCTAAAATGAGCCTGGAAGAAGCTCATAAGATAGCAGATGAAATGGAAATTTATATTCGCTCCGAACTAAAAATAGAATCCACAATTCATATCGAACCAATACGTTAAGAATGATAAAGCAGAAACAAGCTTATATTTATGCAGTTCTTTCTGTAATATTATGGTCTACTGCAGCTTCTGCGTTCAAGATCACATTGCGATATCTAACCACCATTCATTTACTGTTCTTCTCTTCTTTAACAGCAGCAATGGCATCATTCATCATTTTGTTATTCCAGCGTAAGCTAAAACTTTTAGCTTCTTTTTCTGCCGGAGATTACCTGCACTCATCCGTACTGGGCATGCTGAATCCTTTTATTTATTATGTTATTCTTTTCAAAGCATACACTCTTCTTCCCGCACAGGAAGCTCAACCTCTCAATTTTATCTGGCCTATTATGATAGTAATACTTTCTATTCCTTTATTGAAACAGAAAATATCTGTTAAAAGCATTGGTGCTATTTTCATCAGTTTTTTTGGTGTTATCATCATTTCTGCCCACGGAAATCCGCTTAACCTGAAATTTGAAAATCCATACGGCGTAATACTGGCGCTTTCAAGCGCTGTAGTATGGGCTCTGTTTTTTATTTTTAATCTAAGGGATAGAAGAGATGAAATTGCCAAGCTTTTTCTCAGTTTCAGTTTTGGCTTTATTTTCACGTTACTTCTTTTTTTGAAAGCACCTCTTCTACCAAATTTGAAAGGATTGGCTGGTGCAATTTACATTGGGCTTTTCGAGATGGGAATTACTTTTATTTTCTGGTTGAAAGCGCTTAAGCTGTCCCGCACTACAGTACAAGTGAACAATCTGATATATCTCACACCATTTTTATCGCTTATATTCATTAATTTTGTAATCAGGGAAAGGATCGTTTTTCCTACTATTATTGGATTGATGTTAATTGTAACCGGGATCGTTTTTCAGGAAAGAAGTAAGTTACACTTAAAGTAATGTCATTCCCAACTAGATTGGGAATCTCATTTGTTAACGGTAAAGATTCCCGCTTTCGCGGGAATGACATGGTAAACGTTAGTGTAATATAAATTATGAAAGATTATGAAAAGCAATGTAATACAAACACTCCTGTTTGTGGAATTCGCATCAATCAAGAATGATTGGTTTATAATCCGACAGTTGCCGGATTGAAGTTAAATAACCGTGAGTTAAACTCATGGTTAATGAAAAGCCGGAGTTAACCCTGAAAGGGTTGAACTAAAATGAATCTCGGAAGAATTATTCGACACCTTCAGTGTCGTTTTTGGTTTTGTTTAAATACCGTAGGTTTCACCTACGGCTATAAATATTAAACCACTCTGTGGTTATGGTAAAATTTAATAATTCAACACAAGGAACACAGAGAAAATAAAGAGCACTGAAGAAATTAACATCTTTGCTCTTAGTGTACCCAAAGACGTATAAATCTTTGTGGTTAACAGGAGGTAATTTATGATCATTTCAATTAATCCAGTAAATAATAAAGTAATAAAAGAATACAAAGAATTAACTCGTGACGAAGTGAATACTAAAATTGAAAAAGCTCATCAAGTCTTTTTAGGTTGGAAAGAAACAAGCTTCGAACACCGAGCAGGTTTGATGAAAAAAGCTGCCGATATCCTGCAAAAAAGATCAGAAGATTTTGCTCAATTGATGACGGCAGAAATGGGAAAGCTTCTGCGCAGTGGAAAGGCGGAAGCGGAAAAGTGCGCATGGGTTTGTAATTATTATGCAGAAAATGCAGAAAAATTCCTGGCAACGGAAGAGATCAAAACCGAGATGAGCAGCAGCTTTGTTACCTTTAATCCTCTTG
>JACNIV010000137.1 GCA_014382915.1 Candidatus Cloacimonadota bacterium
TAAACCGGGCAGATCAAGCACTTTATATGGGCAAAAAACTTGGTAAAAACTGTGTCAAATGTGAAACAGACCTGATCAAATGATCGAGGAAAAAATATGATAAAGAAACCAGCAAATTTAATTTATGGCGTAAATGACAAGCCGCCACTTACGACGACTATGTTTCTCGGATTGCAGCATGTTTTTGTTATCTTCATCGCTATGATCTTTCCTGTCATGATCGTAAAACACCTCGGCGCAAATATTGATCCGCGAACAGCAAGTGGTTTTATAAGTATTACAATGATTTCCAGTGGTGTAGTGACAATTCTGCAAGCGCTCAAAAAAGGACCTGTCGGCTCAGGTTATTTGTGCCCTTCCGTGTGCGGTCCATCATACATGCAGGCATCCTTCATGGCAATATCGAGCGGGGGATTACCTCTGCTTTTTGGTATGACGGGCTTTGTAGGGGTTGCCGAATCAATTTTCTCGAGATTCATGCATAAGCTGCGGGTTCTATTTCCAACCGAAGTAACAGGCACAATTGTGACAATGGTAGGCATAACGATAATTCCCCTTTCGATAAAAAGTTTTGTGGGTTTGAGTGAGACAGACACAGTGATCACTTCACCGGAAGTTATTGTAGGAATTGCCACCCTTCTCCTGATGATAGGATTAAATGTTTTCAGTAAAGGTAAACTGCGTCTGTATAGCTGTCTTATTGGCATGATTGCTGGCTACGTACTTGCCTATATATTTGGTTTATTCACAGAAACAGATTTTCAGAAAATAATACATTCCAGGATCATTGATGTACCCTATCTTAAAAACCTATCCTGGGCTTTTGATGTCAGATTGCTCGTACCATTTATCATTGCTGCACTTTGCTCAGCACTGAAAACCGTGGGAGATCTTACGACCTGCCAGAAAATAAATGATGCAAATTGGAAGAGACCTGAAATGAAATCCATCTCCAGAGGTATTCTCGCTGATGGTTTGGGCGGTATTATTCCGGGAATTTTCGGAGGTTTCGGGCAATCCACTTCATCAACAAATGTTGGACTTTCCATTGCAACAGGAGCGACCAGCAGAACAATCGCGTTCAGCGCAGGTGGAATTCTTATTTTCCTCGGTTTCTTTCCAAAACTTGCGAACATATTCATTATCATGCCCAAACCCGTTATGGGTGCAACACTTATCTATGCGATAAGCTTCATGATAATCTCGGGATTTCAAATAATCATGAGTAGAATGCTCGATTCCCGAAAGATCTTCGTGGTTGGTATCGCTCTCATTTTCGGTCTCAGCGCTGATATGATCCCGCTTGCATACGTAAACATTCATTCATGGCTCAAACCGATTTTCCACTCCTCTTTATCACTCGGAGCTGTGACCGCAGTTGTGCTTAACCTCCTTATGAGAATTGGCGTAAAGAAGAAGTTAACACTTGTCCTTACTGCAGAACAGGAATCATCAGATATAATTTATAAATTTATGCAAAAAGCGGGAGGTTCATGGGGTGCTCGTCCAAATGTCGTTTACAAAGCAATAACTGTAATGAATGAGTTTATGGAGAGTACACCGAATCTTGCTTTGACTTCACAAGATATTACAATGCAGGTGAGCTTTGATGAGTTTAACCTGGACATTACCATCGAATATCAAGGGAAAATTTTAGTCTTCCCCGAAAGGAAACCTTCAAAAGAGAGTTTGATGACACAAGAGAGCGCCGCAATAGAGCTTGCTGGTTATCTTATCAAACAAAATGCTGACGCCACATCTTCAAAAAAAGATAAAGGCAAGGTTATTCTCACTATTCATTTTGAACATTAATACTTTCTGTATATGAATAAAAAAAACACGAAGCGTTTCGACACTGTTCCTTATAAGCATGCTGATGGTTACGATCCTCTCCATTGCAATGCTTGGATATTTTCTTATTTCCTAGGAATACATACGATTCTCGGAGTCAAGCCGGGAAAGCCGGAAGCAATTCATTGAAAAGAACAAACAATTAAAAAATCCCACCATAAAATTGGAAAATCTCTGAAAGAAAAAGTTGTTATGCTGCGGGAGATCCATCACCGTGTAATAAATAACATGCAGATCATCAGCAGTTTGCATACCCACGAAATTTCGATGAACATTTTTTTGGTTACCCAAGGTCAATAAATAATATTCTTGACACCACAACATCCCTATAACAAGAAAGTTATAAATTATTTTTTTAAACCCGACCAAGTTTGAGGATTGTAGAATACAATGAAAATAATGTTACGTTCACTTTCTTTCACTACCAAGATGCTCCTTCTCATTCTTGTCATACTGATATGTACAACCATTGCTTTTATGCTGCTTACACAGTATGAAGTCGAGAAGATCGTTTGGAATACTGTCACTGCTTCAGTTCATGATATGCGGAAACTCATCTCATTATATGTTGATAATGAATATCGCAGCTTGCTCTTTCATAAAGAATACGCACTGAATAAGTACAAACAGCAGCTCGAGAATGTAATAGGGATCGTTATTTCAAACATAGATTATTATCAATCACTTCATAATAATGGCATTCTTTCTGAGCAGGATGCTAAAGCATTTGCCCTCAAGAGTGTTGAAAATTTCCGGTATGGCAACAACGATTATTTTTACATTTATGATACAAATCTTGTAGCGATCTCACATCCCGACCCAAACATTAACGGAAAAAATATGTCAGATTACCAAGATGTAAAAGGGAATTACCCTTTAAGAATGATCAAAAGAAATTTGCTTGAAAATAGTGGAGGTTTTGAGTCTTTCTGGTATATCCGTCTCGATGAGATAAAACCGGTCGAGAAGCTAACATACAATTACTATTTCAAACCATGGGACTGGATGGTTGGAACAGGCGTGTATATCGATGATATTGATAAAGATATTGAAAGTAAGCTAGAAGAGATACTCTGTGAATTCCGTAAAACATTTTCAAAGATCCGTATCGGCAAAAATGGCTATTTCTTTATTTTTAACACTAATCACATCTTGCTTGTACACCCCACAATGGAAGGTATCGATTTTGCTGAAATCGAAGATCCTGAAATGGGAATGGAACACTGGATGCATCTTGTTGAAGCATCAAAAAATCCAAATGCACCATACACATATTTTTGGGATAAACCGGGACATGAAGGAGACTTCTCATACAAAAAGATTGCTTATGTTGATTATTTTGAACCTCTCGATTGGTATGTAGTATCTTCCTTTTATGTAGAAGAAATGAATTCCCCAGCAAGACGTATTTTCCATAAGGAACTCTTTATCGCTCTAGCGTCATTGTTTATTGCCTTCATAGTGACATTTTTCCTCATTAGACACTTCACAAAACCAATAAAAATTCTGACCGATCATACTCGACAACTTACAGAAAACAGTTTTGGTATGACCGATTCGACCGAATTAACAAAACTCACAAAAAGCTCGCATGATGAAATGGGACATCTTGCAGAAACCTTGATAAATATGGAAAATATGCTGCAAAAATATATCATAGATCTTAAGCTGACCACTGCTACTAATGAGAAAATAAGAAGTGAGCTCCGAATCGCTCACGATATCCAGATGAGTATGTTGCCCCAAACATTTCCTGCTTTTCCTGACAGAAATGAACTCGACATCTATGCAATGCTCGAACCCGCAAAAGAAGTTGGCGGCGATCTCTATGATTTCTTCTTTGTTGATAATGACCACCTCTGTTTTATGGTCGGAGATGTGTCCGATAAAGGAGTACCCGCAGCTCTTTTCATGGCTCGAAGCAAAAGTCTGATACGTGCTACCAGCATACTTCTCAAAAAAGGACAACCCAGCATACCCTCTCCAGCAGAAATTATATCAGTAGTGAACACTGAACTCTACAGAGGTAATGAGCATTGCATGTTCCTGACTCTCCTGCTGGGAATCCTTAACGTTAAGACGGGTCTCGTTTCCCTCACCAGCGCGGGGCACAATCCCCCCTATCTTCTCAAAAAAGATCAAATAGAATTGATTGAACTTCCTCATAAAATTCCACTTGGCCTGCGAAAAAATGTTCGATATACTTCAGAAGAGTCCAACCTATCCCAAAATCAAAGCATCTTCCTATATACAGACGGCATCACTGAAGCCACAAATGAAAAAGATGAACTATTTGGGGAAAAAAAATTAGAAAAAACTTTACAAACTCTATCAAATTCAAGTCCATATACTATACTAAAAATGATAATGAAAGAGGTTCATGAGTTTGCAGGTCAGACACCACAGTCCGATGATATCACAATGCTTGCTATCCAGTATTTCGGCAAAAAAATATAGGAGTAATTATGCACATCACAACGAATAAAGAAAAAAACATACGAATTATCAGCGTTGATGGGAAGATCGATTCCTTCACATCAAAAGATTTTCAAGACAGTCTTATTACACACATCCTTGATGGAGAGGATAAAATTCTTGTAGATTGTTCAAAACTTGATTATATCAGCAGTTCAGGCATTCGTGCCTTTTACTTTGCCCTTCGGGAACTCAACAGCAACGGCATTATCGCACTAAGTTCCGTGAATGAAAATATCCTTCATGTTCTTGAACTTGTTGACTTCCATGCAGATTTCCCGATTTATAAGA
>JACNIV010000138.1 GCA_014382915.1 Candidatus Cloacimonadota bacterium
AGTTTCAGACATACAAATACATTTATTTATATTCTTCCAGTTTTTCTTTCACTTCCCCATATGAAAACCCTTTTCGTGACAGATAGTTCAATATCTTTTCCTTTCTTTCTCTTCCTTTATATCGAATAAATCTGGCAAGTGCTTTTTCGATATTTTTGATAAGAACTTCTTCCTTTTTTTGTGGTGTGAACAACTCCAAAAGCATAGATTTAATCATAACTTCCGGAATATGCTTTTCAAAAAGTTTCTGTTTAATCTCTTTTTCATTTTTACTTTTTTCGATGAGGTCTTCTATGTAAAATTCGGTAAAGCGGCGGTCGTTTATAAAATCTGCGGAAATGGCTTTTGTAACCAGTTTTTCATAAATACTATTTTTCAACGGCAGCTGCTTCAGATAACTTTTTTCTTCCCCGCAGGAACGTTCGCGATAGGTAAGAAAATTCAGCAGTTTATCCCAGGCAAATTTCTCAATTTCCAAAAGCAGTTCTTTTGCCTGTTCTTTTGATATGATGGTTTCTTTCCCCGGATAGATAGAAAAAATTTGGAGGATCTTCAGCGGTAAAATCCCCCAAATTTCACTATCGGCATAAACGATAAATATCGTTTTAGTTTTACTCTTTATCCTTATCTTCATTTTCAGAAGACTTTTTCAATCCCAATTCGGCTCTAACTTTTGTTTCGATCTCTTCTAATATTTCCGGATTTTCTTCCAGGAATTCTTTCACCCTGTCGGCACCCTGCCCTATTCTTGTTTCATTGTAAGAGAACCAGGAACCGCTTTTCTTTACAATATCTTTATCCACCGCAATATTTATAAGAATATCCAGATGAGAAATACCTTTTCCGAAGATAATAGGAAATTCTACTTTTTTAAATGGAGGAGCAAATTTATTTTTTACTATTTTTACGCGGGTGTTATTACCAATTATTTCGGCATCTGATCCCACTTTTTTGATGGAACCAACTCTTCGAACTTCCATACGTACGGAAGCATAGAACTTCAGTGCTACACCACCGGTGGTAGTCTCCGGGTTTACATAGGCAGGCACGCCTATCTTCATGCGGGTTTGATTTATAAAAATAACAGATGTGTTCGATTTGCTGATGATAGCGGTAAGCTTTCTTAAAGCCTGCGACATCAGTCTGGCTTGCAATCCAACGTGAGAATCTCCCATGCTTCCTTCGATCTCAGCTCGCGGAACAAGTGCAGCTACCGAATCAATTACAATAAGATCGATAGCGTTGCTGCGTACCAATGTTTCCACGATCTCCAGAGCTTGCTCTCCACCATCCGGTTGAGACAGCAAAAGGTTCTCGGTATCTACTCCTATATTGCCGGCATAAACAGGATCCAGCGCATGTTCCACATCGATAAAGGCCGCAATTCCTTCTTTTTTTTGAGCTTCTGCCACGCAATGCAGAGCCAGGGTAGTTTTACCGGAAGCTTCCGGACCGTAAATTTCTGTTACCCTGCCCTGAGGAATTCCACCGATCCCTAATGCTGCATCCAGATTTATAGCTCCGGTGGAAATAGACTTTACTTCGGTCTTGGGTTTGTCTCCCATTCTCATGATCGTGCCAATGCCATATTGTTTATCAAGCTGGCTGAGGGCACTTTTTAATGCAGATTCCTTATCTTTAGTTGTCATAAATTACTCCTTTGAAAATTTATAATTCATAATATCTTCATAAATTGGACCTTGCGGTCGCAAAAAACTCTGATACAAAGTAGCTTCATCGACTATGAAGCTTTTAAACTTTAACTCTGTAGTTAAAATTTGGTTAATCAATATTTCTGGCAATCTTTTTTTTATTCTTCCCAGAGTAACATGGAAGCGGAGCGGTTTAGAATCGAGCTGGTAGCCCATTTCCACGAGTTTCTTTTTAAAACTTTTCGAAAACCCGAAGATCTGTTTGCTTTCTGTAGAAAAGCTGATCCAGATAACCCTGGGATTGCGACCGGGAATAATTTCCAGTTTAGGTTGTATGAATTTCATTTTGGGAAGATCGCTGAAACTGCGATCGAGATACTCTGTAATTTCGGGCAGATCTTCTTTCTTTGTATCTCCAATGAATTGCAAGGTAATATGAAGATTCTCTTGGGGAACCCATTTTATTCCGGTCGGTGCAACTTCATGATATTGTTCGATCTTCCTGAAAACCTCGTTTTTGATATCTTCCGGTAGTTCCAACGCTAAAAAAGTTCTCATCAGCGTTTGTAACCAATATCCCGCAGGAATTTTTTGCGCTGTGTGATATCCGTATCCAGTTCGATCCTTTTAGGTGAGTTGCCATCGATAATGCCCAGTACACCTCTTCCCTGTTTGGTTTCCGCTAAAATCACTTCTACCGGATTCGCAGTGGCGCAGAATATGTTTACAACTTCCCGACAACTTTTTACAGAAGGTAAAACATTAACAGGAAACGTGTCCTTCAGAATTATCAGGAAGGTATGACCGGCTCCCAGCCGGCGTTGATTCTCCACAGCAATTTCCATCAATTCATTATCGGTTCCTTCTTTTCGAACCAGACAAGGACCGGATGCCTCGTTAAAGGCAAGCCCAAATTTAATGTCGGGAACGCTGTTTACCATAGCTTCATAGAGGTCTTCTACTGTTTTAATAAAATGAGACATGCCAAAGATAATATTGCAACCATCCGGGAATTCGATCTTTTCAACTAACAGTTCCATTTTATTCTCCATAGATTTGAATTGAGTTCAATGTGTAAATTTAGTGATAGAAAGTAAAGAAATTTATTAATTTAAGGCAAAAAAAAGACCGCTTGGCGGTCTTTCCTTTATGAGGTTATACTATTTTTTTTATTTTATTTCCTTTTAAACAGGAAGAGCATACCTTAACGGCTTTAACTTTACCATCGATTTCAGCTCTGATCTTATGCAAATTCGGATAAAACTTCCTTTTCGTTGCATTCAAAGCATGACTTCTATGGTTACCGACCTGCGCTCTTTTTCCACAGATATCGCAAACCCTCGACATAATTCACCTTCCTAATCCTTTAATTTTCACCAAGTTGGACAAAAGAAAATCTATCCGTTTATCTGGCAAGAAATTTATTTGAAGAAATATGTTTCCAAAAAAACGCAGATATTTTTATTTTTACTGTCTGGAAATATGAAATAGTTCCGGGAGGAAATGAGATTTTTTAAATCTTGTTGGGAAGCAATGGATAGAAACAGGTTTGAAGTTATCTTGAGAGCAGAAAATAAGAAAATATTCAACTACCTTCTTAAAATCCTGAGACACCGAGAAGATGCGGAAGACATCCTACAGGAAACTTTTATTGCTTTCCATAAAAAAATGGTTGTAGTAAGCGACGAATCTTATATTTCATATCTCTTCAGAACTGCTCACAACAAAGCTTTAAACTTCATAAAAGTAAGACAGAAAAGGAACGATTTCAGCAGTAATTATTCCGATATGGAACAAATTCCCGACTCCGAAAATTCCCAACCAGCAGAAGAAGAAAATCCAAACAACAAGATCATCAGAAAAGCCATTTCCAAGCTTCCGGAAAAATATGCTCTACTTCTGGAAATGCAATTTTATAGAAAAATGAGCTACAAAGAAATTGCTCTTGCCATGGATATAACTGCTGGTGCGGTCGATTCCAGGCTGGTGAGGGCAAAGAAGAAGTTGAAAAAAATTATTTCGCAGGATATGAACGATCCTGCTGTCTTGAAAAATAGAGGTAAGAAAAATGAAAGAGAAAGAATGCAGATTTTCGAAAAGGCTTAACGCTTATATCGATGGCGAACTGAAAAAGGGTGAATTCCAAAAAGTTCGTGAGCACATGAAAAGCTGCCACCTCTGCCAGACCGAACTGCGAGAGTTAACCAATCTCAATAGATTCCTTTCTTCTTATAAAGAGGAAGAAGTACCTGAATATATTAATCAGCGAATTATGGCTGCTATTGAAAGCACCACTATTCACCCGCAAAGAGCATGGTTTACCCGCAGAGTTGTGAGCTTTTCAATTGCTGCGTCGGTGATCATTTCTTTTGCTGCCGGCGTTTTTATAAGTAACCAGGCTTTTACGCAGAACAACGATTCCGACCTGCAATTCGGGCAGGAAACCCTTTTCAGTATGTATTACGAAGGAGAATAATATGTCAAAAAATATATTATTTGTAGTATTAATAATCTCTCTGGCTTTTAATATCGCTTTTTTGGGAGTCTTTATTTACCGTCGTGTATTGCTTTCCGACAGACACCTTCCGCCCCCGAGATTTCATAATATTCCTCCTCATTGCAGGGAAGAATTCATGGAAGAAAAAGAAAGAATCCTTCCATTAAAGATGGAGTTTGAATTATCAAAAAAAAAATTTATGCGTACGCTGACGAATGAAGAATTCGATAGGGAACTTCTGGAAAAGAAACTTAAAGAGACAATAGACCGACAAATTAGAATGGAACATGAAATGGGACAACTGCTAATTGAATTGCGAAGTGAGATGTCTCCGGATGAAGTTCAAGATTTTTTTAGACCGAAAATTCAAAGATTCAAAAAACCTTTTATAAAAAAAGATAACAGGAGGATAGAAAAATGAAAAGTATTACTACATTCCTTTT
>JACNIV010000139.1 GCA_014382915.1 Candidatus Cloacimonadota bacterium
GAAGCAGACCATTTTCGTCCTTCAATTTGCTTAACCAAAGTTATGACATCTTTATCATAATCGAATAGTAAAGCAATTCTATTCTCGTTTCTTATCGTGCAAGTTCTGGTTTTGATCTGCATTTTTTCCCCTGAGAATATTTCAAAAGCAAACTTGCTTTCTGGAGTTATTTCTGTCAAAGGAAATATTATTTGCAGTCAGTGATTTGCTTGTTCCCAAGTTCAACTTGGGAACACAGTTTTTCCTGCGAAGTTGAACTTCGCTTTCAAGAGCATTACGAAGTGCAACTTCGTAACGAGAGAAATTTATAAGCCATTCCAGAGGCAATTAAGCCTATGGCTTCAAGCAGAGGATTCTTATAATTGGAAACTCAGTATTCATGGATTCCCGATTTAATCAGGAATGACGGAGCATAACCTTGAAAAGGTCAACGAATTAGAGTTACTTGGGCAGAAACCTTTGCAAGGTTTTATGATCATTCAGATCGTTTTCAATAAGTATTTCCTGGAGCCCAGACCGATCTTTTCTGCGTGTTCCAGTTGAATTTCCGGGTTAAGGTTTTCGTATGATATTCTTCCAATGTCTTTTCCATTTCTCTTTCTGGTGAGGTCTAAAGTTGCCTGGTCGATAGCCACCGGATCGCAGGATGCCAGAATCCCGATATCTGGAATGATCGGTTTTTGCGTGATGTTCATGCAGTCACACTCTTTGGTCATATCGGTAAGCACATTGATGAAAATGCTTTTTCCTTTTTTATTTTGAAAAACACCCAATGCATATTCTGCCATTCCTTTTTGCAGTTCCACCGACTGGATTCCCCAGTTAAACCTTACAGCACCGAATTTACAGATGGAAAGGCATTCACCGCAGCCGATACATTTTTCTTCTATGATAAAAGCTTTTTCGTTCTTTTCTACAATAGCATGCTCGGGACACCAGATCATACATTTTCCGCAAAAAGTACATTGCTCTTCTTTGATAAAAGGTTTGATCGAAGAGTGTTGCTGCAATTTCCCCTTTTTACTGCTAAGTCCCATTCCCAGATTCTTGATCGCAGCTCCGAATCCGGCAACAATATGTCCCGTGGGATGAGAAAGAACGACCAACGCATCTGCCAGAACAGCATCACGCGCAATATTAACTTTTTTGTACAGAATGCCGGGAATTTCAACTTCAATTTCTGCATTTCCCAGAAGTCCGTCTGCCATAATGAAAGGAGCACCAACTTTCTGATAGGTAAAACCATGTTTGTAGGCGTGCAGGATATGAGTTATTGCATCGGAACGCTGACCGGCATAGAGTGTGGATGTTTCTGTGAGGAACGGGTCTGCATCGATTTCTTTGATCTTTGAAACCACGATTTTTATCAGATCAGGTGAGATATGTGTTGTGTTATTTACTTCACCCACGTGAGTTTTAATTGCAACTTTATCTTTGGGACTTATTGATTTTTTTAAATCGAGATGATCCAGGATTTTCTGCATAGCTCGTGTGCGTTCGGTAAGCGTGCTTTTTCCCGGTAGTTTTACAAAAAGAACAGTATTTTGTTTCATATTCAAATTGCAGATTATTTTGGTAGAGTTCCTTTTTCTTTCATTTTTTCATATTGTTTTGGATAATGTTTTTGAAGACATTCCGGACAAATACTATGGCTGAAGTCTACATCGGAATATTGAGAAATATATTCTTCCACTTTTTGCCAGTAACCGCTATCATCACGGATCTTCTTGCAGTGAGAACAGATAGGCACAAGACCACTGAGGGTTTTTACTTTTTCTAATGCCTGCTTCAGGTCTGCAATCACTTTTTCTCTCTCGGTTTCAGCCTTTTTTTGTTTAGAAATATCTTTGTAGATCACAAACGATCCAGCCGCTTTTCCTTTGATCATAATAGGAGCAGCAGATATGGAAACCGGCACAAGAACACCATCTTTGCGTTTTCTTAATGTGTCGTAGTACACATAACTCTGTAATGTTTTCACATTCAGGTCTTTTGCTTCCATTTGACTCTCTTCAGGTACTATCAAGTCATCTATATACTTGTCTTTAACTTCTTCTTTAGTGTAAAGAAAATACTCGGTAAATCGCGGATTTATATCAACTATCTTATAGTCGTTATCTATATACACGGAAGGTTCAGGATTTCCCTGGAACATGCTTTCAAATTTTGCTCTGCTTTCTTCCAGCACTTTCTTGGCTTTGTGTTTAACCATAGCCATTTCGATAACAGCATGAATTTCTTTGGAATCGAATGGTTTCAGAATAAAGCCATAGGGACTTGCAGACGTAGCCTGATCGATGGTTTTATCATCAGCATACGCTGTTAAGAAAATAATTGGTATATCATATTTATTGGTTATTATAGCACCTGTTTCAATACCATTGAGTTTGCCATTAAGCATAATATCCATCAAGATAAGATCCGGTGCTAATTTTTCCAGCTTTTTCAAAGCATCTTCGCCTTTTGATATAATTCCAATTACCTTATAGTTAAAATGAACAAGAGTGAGTTTGATATCTTCAGCTATCATTCTTTCATCTTCTACAATTAAGATCTTTAACATAAAATCTCCCTGAAAATAATGCTAACTTCCTTATAGAAATTGAAACTACAAAAACAATTCGAATACAAACATTCCATAAGGATAAATCTATTTGTCATTCAGAATGAGTCAAGTTCAAATTCTTTCTGATAATATTCTTTACAAAAAATATTACTATAAAATTTTTACAAAAGAAGTTATTTGTAAAATTGGAGATAGTATGAAAAATCATGGTTTTAAATTTCCTGATAATCCACGTAGAACTGCTTTATTCGTTGTTGAAGAGTGGTATCAGAACCTTCTTGCTGAAAGATTGAATAGATCGTATGAACATATTAAAAGAAGCAATTTTGGTGAATACGATATGTCAGTTAATTATCTTACTTCCGTACTTGAAGAAGCAAAAGTTATAGAAAAAGTTGCGATCTTTAATATAGACCACATGGCTCAACTTCAATTTTCGGGCAAAGATGCAGTTGCTCTATTAAACAGAGTTTTGCCTACCAGAGTAGGTGAGATGAAGATAGGGCAATGTAAATACACTCTTCTGCTGAACGAAAATGGTGGAGTGATCGATGATCTGATAATTATGCGGCTGAGAGAAGATAGATTTATTCTGGTAATCAATGCCGGACACGACATCACGGATGACGAAAAAGGATTGAAAGCCGATATAGATCACATCATGGATAGATTGAAGAACGGTGGGGAAGTAACGGCTGAAGATATTTCTGAAAAATTAGTAAAAATAGATATTCAGGGTCCGTATTCTTATAAACTTGTTACAAAACTGTATGGTGATTCGGTAATTAAAAATAGATATAATCCGGAAAAAAACATGCATTTTTTCACTTTTAATGAATTTGATCATGAAGGTCATCATTATATTATCAGCAGGACTGGCTATACAAATCGTTGGGGATGGGAATTGTATGTTCCGGTTGCAGTAGCAGAAGAACAATTTAAACGGATAGTGACCGAAGCTTTGGAATTAGGCGGACTCCTTGTTGGTCTGGGTGGCAGGGATGAAAATCGGATTTCCGCAGGTAATTTCGGACTACCTTTAAATGGCAGTGAATACCATTCTATTCATACTCCTACAAATTGTCCATTGTTCAATGCAGCAATCGATATGACTAAAGATAATTTCGTGGGGAAAAATGCTCTCCAAAAAGATATAGATACCGGGATTGATAAAAAAATGGTTCTTTTTATTACCGAGGGAATTGTTTCCGGCAGATCCATTTATAAAAATGACAAACGAATGGGAATAGTTACTTCCAGTATTAATTCACCCAATGTTTCGCAGGAAAAGAGAGAGTTCATTGGTTCGCAAAGGAAGAATGTAAATGGAGCAGAAGGAATTGCTGCTATCGGTTTAGGCTGGTTGTATCAAAATCCGTTCGATATAGATGAGGATAGTAACGATATCATGATCAAAGATGAAAAACCGGTTCGTATCCGTGTTGAATTTTATCGGGAAGATGAAAATGGTAATCCCATAGGGAAACCGGTCTTGGGTTATATCTCCGGTGATGGGGTAACTCCTGCAACTGCTCCAAGACCTTTGAAGCATATTCAGGGATTGTAAATTCATTGAAACTCAAATTTAAAAAAAATAAAGACCGATTCATAAATATCGGTCTTTTTTATAATGGCGGGAGCGACGGGACTTCCCGAAAGCTTTCGGGACGACCTACTGAATTATTTTGAAATCATTGTTTCAATATATCTTCTACTCTTTTTTCTTTTAATTTCGTATTCTCGTTTTATTGCTTCAGATTTTGTTTCATATTCTTCATAATACACTAACTGCCATGGAATTCCACTTTTTGTTGATCGTGACCATCCTGAATTATGTCTTTCCAATCTTAACTTTAAATCATGCGTGTGACCAACGTAATAATTGTCTTTTGATTTTGAATATAAAATGTAAGTAAAATCCATAATATCTCCAACAAAAAAAACCGATTCTTGCGAACCGGTTATCTATAAATGGCGGGAGCGACGGGACTCGAACTCGCGACCTTCTGCGTGACAGGCAGACG
>JACNIV010000140.1 GCA_014382915.1 Candidatus Cloacimonadota bacterium
CTCCAGCATTTCTTTGAGCATTGCTCGGAATACAATTCCAAATTTGAGAAGTATCTTCCATATTGTAGTGTTTATATGAATGCAATTTACTGGAATCTTGATTGCCCTGTATATTTAAAAAAAACCGATTTGGAAAAAATTCAGGGAGAGAAGCAGAAACTGGTAATTATCGGAGACATTTCCTGCGATATTAATGGTTCTGTTCAGGCAACCGTAAAAGCAAATTATCCGGATAATCCTATTTTTATTTATAACGCTAAAACGGGTGAAGCTTCGGATGGTTTAGTTGGAGAAGGTTTTGCTGACATGACAGTTGATAATCTTCCCTGCGAATTTTCCAAAGAAGCTTCCGATTACTTCTCCAAAATATTAGAACCGTTTATCGAAAAATTGCTGGTGTGTGATTGCAGTAAATCTATAGAGGAAGCAGATTTGCCTGATGAAATAAAAGGTGCGTGTATTACACATCAAGGGAAATTACAACCGGAATATGAATATCTGGAAGAATTTTTAAAGATATAAAAGGAGAACTGATATGAGTAACAAAACTGTTGCCGGTAATAGAGGAGACGACATCCGCTCCGACTGTTATGTGGAACTGGAACTCACCAAAAACAATGGAATCCAGATCGACCTGCAAAGCAAAGTAAAAACTCTTTTTGGAGATTCCATCATTGAGCTTTGCAAAAAAGAGTTGAAATTCTTTGGAATAAAAAACTGTATTATTAAAATCGAAGATACCGGAGCTTTGGATTATGTTTTGGTAGCAAGAATAGAAGCTGCCATTAAACAGCTTATTGATACAGATAAAGAATATCTTCTGGATTTGCTACCGCAAAATAAATATAAAACTAAAAAAGACAGGTATCGCCGTTCAAGATTGTACCTGCCCGGAAATACTCCCAAACTTGCATTGAATGCCGGAATTCACAAACCGGATGGAGTAATTCTTGATTTAGAAGATTCCGTTGCTCATTCCAAAAAGTTTGAAGCAACGATTTTAGTTAGAAATACTCTTCGGTCCGTTGATTTTTATGGTGCAGAACGAATGGTTCGCATCAATCAGATCCCGAAAGGATTGGACGATCTTAAATATATTGTTCCTCATAATGTGAATTTGATATTAGTTCCAAAATGTGAAAGTGCAGAGCAGATAAAACTGGTGAATGGAAAAATCGATAAAATCCTGAACAAACACAATCTGAGTTACAACATATTTCTGATGCCGATAATCGAAAGTGCTCTTGGAATTATCAAAGCTTATGAAATAGCAACAGTAGCAGAAAATGTAGTTGCACTTGCTATCGGGTTGGAAGATTATACGGCAGACCTTGGAACTCAAAGAACAAAAGAAGGAAAGGAAACTTTCTTGGCTCGCTGTCAAATTGTGAATGCTGCAAAAGCTGCCGGAATTCAGGCAATCGATTCTGTGTTCTCTGATGTTTCCGATATGGAAGCTCTTAAACAGAACGTGCTCGAATCCAAAAGTTTGGGATTTGACGGAATGGGTTGCATTCATCCAAGACAGATAAAAGTTATCCATGAATATTTTGCTCCTAACGATGAAGAGATTGAAAGGGCAAAGAAAATTGTAAATGCTTTTCATATTGCCACGGAAAAAGGTCTCGGAGTTGTTTCTCTCGGCTCCAAAATGATCGATCCACCTGTTGTGAAACGAGCACAACGAACCATCGAACAGGCGATCGATGCAGGGAAATTGAAAAAAAACTGGAGGAATGATTATGTCAGCTAAATTCATTAAAAACGCAGTTGGTAGATTGATTCCCGAAACTATAAATGGAAAACCCATTATTCCTTTCAAAGGAGTAGGAAAATACAAACCAACCGGCAGGAAATTTGCACCTGCAATTACTACCTGTGCTGACTATCCTCTGGATGGCAATAAACTGGTTCCAAACCTGAAAGAAGCTCTTATCAAATCTGGTTTGAAAGACGGAATGACGGTTTCCACTCATCATCATTTCCGTAACGGCGATATTTTGGCAGTCGAGGTTTTCAGGATTGCTGCAGAATTGGGAATCAAAGATCTGATTTGGTATCCTTCAGCATCATTTCCCTGCCACGAACCGATCATCGAGTATTTGAAAGACGGAACAATTCATCACATCGAAGGAAGTATGAACGGTGCCCTGGGAAGATTTACCTCGCAGGGCAAAATGAAAGGCGTAGGCGTGCTTCGTTCTCACGGTGGAAGGTATCAGGCTGTTCAAGACGGTGATGTTGTTATTGATATTGCAGTTATTGCTGCTCCCACTGCTGATCCTTTTGGAAATGCAAACGGTGTGGAAGGTCCTTCTGCCTGCGGACTTCTCGGTTTTGCGCTGGCGGATTCTCAATATGCAGATAAAGTTATCGTTGTTACAGATAACCTGGTAGATTTTCCCTGCATTCCCTGGCAGATCCACGGCAATTATGTAGATTATGTTGTGCAGATGGGTCAGATAGGGATTCCGGAAAAGATCGTTTCGGGAACCACGCAAATAACCAAAAGTCCTGATAGACTTCTTATTGCGGAAATGACAGCTCAATTTTGTGATGAAGCCGATCTTATTAAAGATGGATTTTCCTTCCAGGCCGGAGCTGGCGGAACCGCTCTTTCCATTGGTGTTTTCTTTGGTGAGATTATGCGAAGAAAAGGAATTAAAGCAAGATTTGCCCGGGGTGGAAGCAATAAATACCTGGTCGATATTCTGGAAGAAGGATTGGTGGAATATATCCTGGATGGACAAACATTCGACCTTGATGGTGTTCGCTCGATGAGGGATAATCCAAGACACGTAAATACAAGTCCGTTTACGAGTTATAATTATCATGGTAAAGGTAATTTTGCCGGGATAGTTGATATTGTTATTTTAGGTGCAACCGAAGTTGATGTGAATTTCAATGCCAATGTTGTTACCCATTCCGATGGCTATTTGCTGCACGGGATCGGTGGCTGGCAGAATTGTTTATTTGGAAAGAATGTGATCCTTCCTATTCCCTTATTCAGAGATAGAATTCCGGTCATTCGCGAGGAAGTAACCACAATCTGTGGTCCGGGAGAACTTATTGATATCATTGTAACTGAACGTGGAATTGCTATCAATCCGCTTCGGAAAGACCTGATAGATAAAATGAAAGATTCCAAACTTCCAATTAAAACAATTCATGAACTAAAGGAAGAAGCAGAAAGGATTTGCGGCAAACCGAAAGCTGCAGAGTTTGAAGAGAAAATAATCGCTGCTATCAAATGGGTGGATGGAACCGTGATAGATGTGGTGAAGCAGGTTAAGAAATAATAAGCCACGAAGGGCACGAATGAACACGAAAGGGAAATCTTGTGAACCGCGTCAGGCTTTTGACTGATGGTTTTCATTCAGAGGGATTCTTTCATATGAATCTGCAATGGTTGCAGGAAATATGCTCGTTACGAAATTGTATTTCGTAATGCTATTTGGATTTGAAACTCTGTTTCTGAGAAATAGTAGTGAGGTTTGAATAATGAAAAGATACATAATGATTCTGATTTTGTTGTTATTTATAAGTATATTACTTGGTGATATCTCTTTGAATGAATATGGACACATCCAATCCAAACCTGAAACTTCAGATTTTATTCCTGATTATTACATCGAAAATGAAGAATACTACATCGATATTAATGGAAATACTCTAATCGGCAATTCACTATTTGAGATTGAGAATGGATATTTGACTCTAATTACGATCGAAGAAAATGTTCTCACCTGGCTTAGAATTTATGAAAAAAACGGAAATCTAAAATTTGAAAAAACCTTCCCCAAAGTGATAAATCTTACAATTTCCGAAAACAGGAAATACTCTGCCTTCTTTAATGGAGAGTATTTGCAGGTTCTTGACAATTTTACTTTTCAATTAGAGCAATTTGAACGTTCCATAATCTTTGATATTGATAATTACGGAAATCCGATATTTGCAGATACAAATGGGAAAATTCATTATCAAAATAAAAAATACAACCTTCCTGAATTTCCACAAAAAACCATTTTCTTCCAGGATGAACCTTTAATATTTACTCCAAAGAAAGTATTTTCAATCGAGGATTGCTTAAAAGAAGAATTAAGCTTTTCAGGAAATTTCTTTGATGCTGAAGTCATTAATAATGAGATTTATTTTGTTGAAAAGATCAGAAAGAAGGAAGATTTTTTTTTCAACCTGTATAGATCGAATGATCTAATCAATATCGAAAAACTGGATGAGAAAATTCTTCATCGGAATTTAAACAGAACTCACGAACCTATATTTTCTCCTCTCAATTATGCTGAGCCGAATTATCCTTTTCCCATCGGAAATAGTTACGGTGAAATTCAGGAATATGGAACTTCACCCTATCTTCATCCCGGAGTTGATTTTCTGGGAGATGATTATCAGGAAGTTTATGTAGTTCACGATGGATTTGTGAAAGCTGTTCTTACCACCAGTGGTGATCCATATTGGCGGGTTGCAATTGCTAACGAAGATGTTCCCACAGAAACAGAAGGTTATCTTTATGCTCATCTGAACGAAGATTCGATTGTTCATACAGTTGGAGATAGCGTTTCGG
>JACNIV010000141.1 GCA_014382915.1 Candidatus Cloacimonadota bacterium
AGTCTGGAATAATATTGATATTTCTTTTACGTGAACCTATTTGCACGTATGGATGTGATAATGATTTACTTCTGATAATTCGAGCATGTCCTTTAATATCATAATGCAACGCTTTCAGTAGTGGTGAAATTAATTCTTCTCTAACTGAATCTTCTTTGAAATCAGGGTTATCCAGTAAACTAAAATCAAAATCCTTAAACAATTCCATTTGTTCACCTTTTAAATCATTATGTTTCGATGAAATTAACTTTGTTATATTTAGTCAAATCATTTGTTTCTTTTTGGACAAGCAAAAACCAAAACCCTGAAAAAGTCTCTTTCTCAAATTCTTGCATTTGACTCTTTCTGGGCTGGATGAAAAAGAATATGTGAAAGAAACCTTGAAAAGGCTCTTTTATAAATTTATTCATTTATCTCTGTTTAATTATAAGTAAAACAAATTTGACAGATTAATTTTATTTAAAATTTTAAATTAGTTAAAATTAATAACTATAGGAGTTGATATGTTTGAAAAGCTAAGAAAAATTTTAAACAAAACAGATGCAGATTACGCTGATATCCGCTATGAGAACAAAAAGGACACTTTTATCACTTTCAAAGGAAAAGAATTAACCAGGATAGGTTCCAATTCTACTGATGGATATGTGCTGAGAGTACTCAAGAATAGTGGTTTTTCATCTGTGGCATTTACTAAAGAAAGTGATGCGAAAAACGCTATAAAATCAGCAATAGAAAACGCAAAACTTCTTGCTAAAAACACAGAGAAACCGATCAAACTGGCAAAAGCTGATGTAATTAAAGATACTTTTTTTCCTGAATTAATCGAAGATCCAAGAAAAATCTCAATCAATGAGAAACTTGAATTAACCAGAAAACTGAACAGTATTCCACTCAAACATGAAAAAGTAATTAACACGACCGTCGGTTATGGTGAAGTTATCAGGGAAAGATATTTCCTTAACTCTGAAGGAAGCGAAATTCGGGAAGATCTTATTACAACAAGATTAGGGGGTCTTATAACAAGTAAAGAAGGAAATCTTTTACAGAATATTTGGGTTAGTACTGGTGGAAGTGACGGTTTTCAGAATGTTCGTAACCAGGAAGAAAATTTTGAAAAACAGACTTCTATTGTTGTTGATCTTTTAAAAGCTAAACCCGTAAAAGCAGGAGTTTATAACTGTATTGTAAATCCTGATCTGGCAGGTGTGTTTGCTCATGAAGCATTCGGGCATTTTTCCGAAGCTGATATCGTGGAATCCCTCCCGGCAATGAGGGAGAAAATGAAAATTGGAAGCAAGCTTGGGAACGATGTTGTAAGCATCATAGATGACGCAACTATTCCAAATCAACTTGGGTTCTACAAATACGATGATGAAGGCGTGGCTGTTCGCAAAGTTCAACTTATGAAGAATGGTGTTCTAACCGGACGTCTTCACTCCCGAAGAACAGCAGAGGAATTTGACGAACCGATCTCAGGTCACTGTGTGGCGGAAGACTATCGTTTTGCTCCTATCATCAGGATGGGAACGATATACATTGAACCTCAAAAAGACAGTTTTGAAAACCTTCTGAAAAAATTGGGTGACGGTCTTTATATTATTGATGCAAAAGGTGGTCAAACTGCGGGTGAAAACTTCACTTTTGGAGCTCAGTACGGATATGTTATCAAAGATGGAAAGCTTGCAGGAATGATACGCGATATCTATATTTCGGGCAATTTGTATCAAACAATGAAAGATATTATCATGGTTGGCAATGATCTGGTTCTCACAAAAACAGGAGGATGCGGGAAAGGACAGACTAACATCCGTTCCTGTCATGGAGGACCGCATATATTGATCAAGAACGTTGTTATTGGAGGTGCATAATGAAAAAGTTACTGGAAATAGCAAAAAAAGTCTGCGACCAGGCAGAAGTATATTCCTATGAAAATTCTGAAAGCGAAGTTGACTTCACCCATGCAGAACTCCACGATATAAAAAGTAAAATTCAGTCTGGAGTAGCACTGAGGATAATAAAAGATAGAAAACTGGGATTTGCTTATACATGCAACCTGATAAATCGAGAAGAACTCTTGGAGAATGCTCTCGATTCCTTAAAGGGAAAAGTGAAAGCAAATTATGAATTTCCATTTACAAAGAACCTTCCAAATTTAAATACTTATGATAATGCAATAGAAAAATTAGCTGAAAACCTGTTTGTCGAAGAATGTTCACGAATTTGCGACATTTTAAAAAGTAAAACTGATGGTGAAATCGAATTTGGTGCAGGAAAAGATGTTACAAAAATCCAAATTGTAAATACTTCCGGAACTGATGTAACAAATCTTACGAGCAGCTATGGAATTGGCGGAAGTTTAATTTTTCCCGGTGGAGCAGCAGGTGTTAATCGAGTATTCTCCAAAAAGAAATTCCAAAAAACACCTGATAGCATTCTGGATGAAATGATAAGTTTATACAACTCAGCCAAAAAGGTTGTGGAACCCAAAAGTGGAAAAATGAAAGTTCTATTTATGCCTTTCAGTATTTACACTCTCACCTGGAGAATCAAAAGCGGAACAAGTGCAATGAGTATTTACGAAAAGATTTCACCTGTTGCAGATAAAATCGGGAAGAAAATATTCGATGATAAATTCACTCTTTATGATGATCCTTTGAATGATAAATACCCAGGGGCAAGGGCATTTGATGATGAAGGAGTTGCCTGTAAAACTTTTACATTAATTGAAAATGGTGTTTTAAAAAGCTTCTATTATGACCTTAATTATGCAAAAAAATTGAATGCAAAATCTACAGGGCATGGATACAGAACCATTGACTGGGGTGGAGATCCCATTACATTAAAACCGGTCCCTTCACTTCAGTATCTAACTATAAAACCGGGTAATAAAACATTCCGGGGATTAGTTAAAATGATAGATAAAGGTATTATCCTCGATGGAGTGATGGGAGCTCATAGTGGAAACATTCCAAATGGGGATTATTCCGTTGGCGTAAGCCCTGCATTCTACGTGGAAAACGGAGAGATCATAGGTCGCGTGAAAGATGCTATGGTTGCAGGAAATGTCTATGAAACTCTGAAGAACATAGTTGCTATTGAAGATACTGTTCATGATTGCTGGGGTGGAAGATTCCCAGCAATTCTATGTGATAATGTGAGCGTGGCTACAAAGAGATAGACTATTACAAAATTAATACATTACGAAAGAGATTTTCGTAACGAGCATAAAAATAAATTATTTAAATTTTATTTCTCTTCTATTTTAAATACTACACCTCCCGGATCTGGACAGCATAATTTATTCATATCCACAATGTACTTATCTTCTTTGATATCGAGCTGCTTACTTATCAGGAAAGGAATAAGACTCTGGATTGCGAACATACAGATCTCCTTATTATCAGGTATCATAAGTTTGCCCTTTCCAGTTACATAAAAGGTATCTCCCGGTTTCAGTTTTGCTCCGCAATGATCGACCACCTGATCTACTACAACTTTTAATTCTTTCATAACATCCCCCCATTTATAGTTCTTCAGTTACCATTATAAATATTCCAAAGCAATTAACGGGAATGTATTTAAAGCATGCAAGAAATTTTTCTCGATAAATAGAATATAGATTGATTTTCAATACATAATTTTTTTATAAAAAACTTGAGCTGTAGTGCGGGTTGTCCTCAACACGCCGATCAAGCATGTCTTTGCGAGACCTGATTCATCGGGGCGCGGCAATCTCATTTGAGTAATAATCGTTGATATTACCAGATTGCTTCGTTCGAAGCCGCAGGAAAGAAACCTCGCAAAAATAGGAAGTTCGCTCCGCCCGTTCTCCGTAGTCCAGAAGGTATTTGGGACGAAGGATGAAAGGTCGAACCCTATTGTTCCATATTTAAATCTGATATTAAGTTATTTTATATCAATTCACAAAAAAATAAAAAATAATTTGACAAGAAAACCTTTGTATAAAAAATAGCTTTGTAATGCAAAGTACTTTAAATTGAAAAATGGAGGAAATATGGAGAAATTAACTAATGAACAGGCTTTAGAAGTAATTAAAGACATGATCGAGAAAACAAAGGAAAGACAATGTTATAATGGCTTTTATCATCTTTTGTGGGGTATTCTTGTTTCATTTGCGATCGTAGCAATGCACATTTTTATCAAAACTCAATTGTATCATCTGATTGGATACTCCTGGGCATTTTTTGGCTTTGGAGGAGCAATTGTCAGCATTATTTATTCAAAAAGAACTTATAAAAAACAAGGAAATATCAAATATCCGGATCTTGGTATAAGTTCTATGTGGATTGGTTTGATGATAGCATTGTTTTTTGTTGCATTTGTTTTTCCTATTCTAAAAGCTTATGAATGGTACGTTGTATATGCAATGGTAAGTTTGTTATTGGGAGCTGCAAATTTTTCCACAGGGATTTTATTGAAGCAAAAAATGCCGATAATAAACGCAATACTCTGGTGGATTGGCTGCATATTCCTGCTTATTTTGGAGAATCAAGTTGCTTTTATGAGTGTATTTGTTTTGCTTCTAATAGTTAATA
>JACNIV010000142.1 GCA_014382915.1 Candidatus Cloacimonadota bacterium
GGATCACCTCTGCACCTTTGTAGGCAAGCTCTACTGCTTCATCGTAACTGGCATGTTTCAATAAATGTGCTTTCTCTACTATTTTGGGATCAGCAGACATAATTCCTTCTACATCGGAATATATCTCGATCAGTTCTGCCTTCAAAGCAGCAGCCAGAACGCTTGCTGTTGTATCGCTGCCACCTCTTCCCAGAGTTGTTATATCTCCATTTTCGTTAATACCCTGGAAACCGGCAACAACCGGTATAATATCTTCTTCCAGGAATTCAAGGATCTTATGAGGAATAACTTTTTTCACGTGACAATTGCCAAAATTGCCATTTGTGATAATGCCGGCTTGTGCTCCGGTTAATGTGGCTGCCTGCATACCCAAATTGTTAAGAGTTTGAACCATAATCGTAGCAGAAATTAATTCACCACAGGAAAGGAGCAGGTCTTTTTCACGGGGATGAATATCTTTATTTGTATTCAAAGCAAGTGATAGCAATGTATCGGTGGCGTAGGGACTGCCTTTGCGACCCATAGCTGAAACAACGACAACGGGTTTAAATCCTTCTTGCACTTTATGTAGAACGTGTTGAGCTGCCTTTTTTCTGAGTTCTTTAGTTTCCAGGGAAGTACCACCAAATTTCTGAATGACTATTTTCATTATTTCTCTTGTGATCCGAGTAATAATTCTGCGATCTGAACAGCATTAAGTGCAGCACCTTTGCGCAGATTATTGGCCACGATCCACATATTGATGCCGTTTTTCACAGCCAGGTCTTTGCGCAATCGACCGATCATAACTTCATCGTAAATTTCGCTCATTATTGCTAATGGGTATTTAGCATTATGAATGTCATCCACAAGTTTAATGCCGGGCATTTTCAGGTAGATCTGCTTTAGAGATTTTATATCCATGATTTTTTCCGTTTCTAAATAAACCGATTCGGAATGGCCGTACAGAACAGGAACACGTGCAGCTGTAGCAGTTATTTTTATATCATCATCGTGCATGATCTTTTTAGTTTCGTGGATCATTTTCATCTCTTCACGGGTGAAAGCATTATTTTCAAATTCATCAATTTGCGGCAGGATGTTAAAAGCAATTTGATGTGGATATACTTCACGTTTTATCTTTTTTTTATTCAAGATAGCTTTAGTTTGTTCCATTAGTTCATCGATAGCTTTTTTCCCGGTTCCGGAAACAGATTGATAGGTACTGACGATTATCCTCTTAATTCCTGCTTTATCATAAACAGGTTTAAGTGCAACCACAAGCTGGATGGTGGAGCAATTTGGATTAGCGATAATACCATTGTGTTTGAAAGCATCCTGCGGGTTCACTTCCGGCACAACCAGAGGAACCTGGTTATCCATGCGGAAAGCACTGCTGTTATCAATGACCACTGCTCCTGCTGTAACAGCATGTGTAGCATACTTCTTGCTGATGGAGCTTCCGGCACTGAATAAAGCAAAATCGATATTCTTGAAACTGTTTTTTGTTAATTCACTTACTTCTATCTTTTTCCCATTGAATTTAAGGAATTCTCCTGAAGATTTTTGGGAAGCCAACAGTACCAGGTTTGCAACTGGAAAATTTCTTTCTTCCAGCACTTTCACCATTTCTCTGCCAACAGCACCGGTTGCACCGACTACTGCTATATTAACTTCGCCCACATTTCCTTCCCATGCAAAAAGCAAGATGAGTTTTTATCCACCCTACATTGAATGATTTATGGTCAACCCATCTATCTCATTGATTCTCTTATAACCTGAGCCAGTCGTTTCACACCTTCCTGGTTCTGTTCTTTCGATGCATAAGAAAAATTCATCCGCATTGTATTCTTGCCGCTGCCATCACAATGGAATACGCTTCCTACTACAAAAGCAACTTTCTTTTTAATTGCTTTCAGGAATAAGTCCTGGGCATCCATATACTCGGGCAGGGTTACAAACAGGAACAATCCACCTTCGGGATTTGTCCAGGTTACACCTTCCGGCATATATTTTTCGAAAGCTGCGATCATAATATTTTTCTTCTCTTTGTAATTTTGAATTGTATGCTTCAGATTTTTATTAAAGTATCCCTTTTCAATGTATTTTGCAGAAATCTTCTGAACAAATGGGGATGTACAGAGATCTGTTCCCTGTTTTGCCATAATAAATTTGTCGGTGATATCTTTATGAGCGATCACCCAGCCGATCCTGAAACCGGGTAAGAAAATCTTGGAGAAAGTTCCCAGGTTGATCACCTGACCGGTATTATCCAAAGCAAAAATACTCGTTTGATCTTTTCCTTCGAAGCGGATTTGTTTATATGGACTATCTTCCACGATGAGCACATCATATTTCTTAGCAAGAGCCAGTATTTCTTTACGTCTGAATTCGGGCATTGTAACACCGGCCGGATTTTGAAAATCGGGGATGATATAGATGAATTTTGGCATATCGTTCTTTGCTTTCAAATCGGTCAGAACCTCTTCCACCCTATCAGAGCGCATACCATGTTCATCAAATTTTATACCGATCATATCTGCACCATACGCGTTAAATGCCTGCAATCCACCCAGATAGGAAGGAAGACCTACCAGTACTTTATCACCACGGTCGATAAATACTTTCCCCAGTAGATCGAGACCCTGCTGGGAAGCTGTAGTGATCAGGATGTTATCTATAGTAATATCGAAACCCAGCTCCTTATAATTCTCCATGATAAGTGTTCGTAACTTATCGTCACCTTCGGTAGCACCGTACTGCAGTGCTGCAGCTCCATCCTGCTCGATCACTTCTTTCACAATACTTATAAGTTCTTTTCTGGGAAAAGTCTCCGGGGCTGGGAGACCACCGGCAAATGAAATAATTTCGGGATCTTTAACCAGTTTAAGAAGTTCACGAATAGCAGATTTTTTCATTCCTTTTGCATTTTTGGAAATGATTTCCTGAAAATTACTGATCACTTTTTCTCTCCTTTTATTTTATTTTTATATATAATTTTTTTATTAAATTTATATGTCCATATAATTCTATATTATTGTTCTAAACTTTTAATTTCATTTCTTATTTCATCTATAACTTCTTTATTTTGGATTTCTTTCTTTTTCCCATTTTTCATTGAATATATGTAGAAAACATTACCTCCGAATTTTGCAGTAAATTCACGATGTGTTTCTGCTTGTAATTTGCGTTCTTTATAAATTTCAGGAATTTGTGAAACTTCACTTATTGGTTTAATTTGTAATCCGAGATACTTATCTTTTATTTTTATAAAGAAATCAACATTATATAACCTGTCCCACTCATCAGGAGCCGGTTCTATTTTATTTGGAATATCAACCTGAAGCTGACCATAAACCGTATTAATTTCTGTCATATATCCATCGAATGTTCTATTTATTACTAAATTCCTAATGTATTGTATGCAATCTTCCTCTGTAATTTCTTCAACTTCTGCTGAAATAACTTCTGTGATTTTAATATGTAATTTCACACCTAATTGCTTTATATGATCTTCAGAACGAACATTCGTGAAATAATATTTTTCCCACTCTTCAATATTTTTTGGTTCACAATTTCTTATTGCTTCTGAAACAGCACCTACATTACGTTTAAAATTTAACTGAAATCTATTCATTGCACTATTTAATATCCATTCTTTAGCCATCTTGCTTCCTTTATTTTTTATTTGTCATCCCAACTTTTTTTTAAGATTTTTATTCTTTGTTTTAAGCTTTTTGAACGAGCTTCAAGGTTATTTATCGCCTTATCTAATTTTCCAGGTGAATCAATATGAAAATATCCTCTATTTGAACTACCTATCAAGTAGTTTCCATCTTTGACTAAATCTCTAATATATCCTCTAATTGTTTCTTGTGTTCTTCCAGGATCTACTTGACCATTCAATGTTTTATAAATTTCATCCGCTGTTATTGAATTAGAAGCATCCGAGATAATCTTTAAAATTTTGTTAATTATTTCTTGTTTTTTATACATATTAATCTCCTTTCAAATTGATAAATTTTTGTTTGTTCTTGTAATTATAACTTATATCTACATCTACTAATGCACTTTTTATCAGATGAGTGTTAATAAAAGTTTTATTTTTTAAATAAACATAACATAGTAAATTGTTTTCTTCATCATATTTTACTTCATCAAATTTTAGAAATATTTTTTGCCCTTTAAATTTCTTTTTTAGGAATTCAATCGCTTCTTCTCTTTTGTTTATTACTTCTTTGATCCCTATTAATCTGATTTTTAAATCATTATTAAGAATTAGAAACTCGGGGGATATAATATTTTTTATACTATAATAATCAATTCGTTCACTTGAATTTTTATCTATTTTTGATCCAAATTGTAATTGTTTCGGGTCAATTTTTTTATCGAATTTGTGTGGATCTTTAAAAATATATTTTAAGCTTTTTACTTTCTCATGATAACTTGAATTAATTTTTTTCTGAACTACAAATTGATATACTGAATTAAAAATATCTGTTTGTTCAATATCAAGTTTTTGTTTAATAGTATCTGGAGTCTTTCCAATTATTTTTGCAA
>JACNIV010000143.1 GCA_014382915.1 Candidatus Cloacimonadota bacterium
CCCAACCAGGTCGGTTTTATTGAAAACTACCAGGATGTTCTTATCAGCCGCTCCGATCTCTTCCAATACACTACTAACAGAATCCATTAATTCCAGAATGTTGGTTCGTGATACTTCCACTACATGCAGTAGCAGATCTGCTTCTATTACCTCCAGCAAAGTGGAATGGAAAGATGTGACAAGTTTGTGCGGAAGTTGCCTGATAAAGCCGATAGTATCTGTTATCATCATCATTTCACTCTGATCGATATGAAGAGAGCGGGTTTTCGAATCGAGGGTAGCAAAAAGCTGATTGGCGGTGTAGCGGTTCTCTTTGGTAAGTCTGTTGAATAATGTAGATTTCCCGGCATTCGTATAGCCTACCAGGGCAATGGAAATAATATCTTTTCTTCTTTTTCTTTTAGTGATTGATATACTTTCGATTGTTTTCAGTTTCTTCTTCAGGATGGATGTTCGTTTGCGGATGAGCCGTCTATCCACTTCAATCTGGGTCTCTCCGGGTCCACGGAAACCGATACCACCCTGAATCCTGGAAAGATGCTTCCACATTCGTTTCAACTTGGTATAGGCATATTCCAATTGAGCAAGTTCCACCTGCAATTTTGCCTGCCTGGTACGGGCATGTTTAGCAAAAATATCCAGGATGAGTTCTGTTCTATCCACCACGTTGCATCCTGTTATATCAGAAATATTACGTGATTGTGAAGGTGAAAGCTTATTATTGAAGATGATCGTTCGAACTTTCATGTTTTCGGCAGTATTCTTTATTTCCTGCAGTTTGCCTTTGCCAATATAGGTGGCTGTATCGGGTTTTTTAAGGGATTGCACAAATGAATCTACAACTTCTACTTCCGCTGTTTTTGCCAGGCGGTATAATTCTTCCAGGGATTCGTTGTAATGCTCACGGGATATTTTCCCCCAGAACACGCCAACCAAGAAAACTCTATCTTTAATTTTCTGCATATTATCAGGATTCGTAAATAAGTACCTTTTTATTTTCTTTACGCCACTTCAGGAAATCCTCTTTGATTTCCATTTTCCAGATCGTTTCCTTATTTTCATTTTCAAAAGTAAGAATGCGCAAATAATGCATACGGTCATCTTTACCGCGGAAACTCTTCTGTGGTAATTCCACAATGATCTCTCCATCCTTCTTAAGAACGGTCACCTCATTAATAAAAATTCCGGGAACTATCTCGATGATAGCTCTTGCTTCTACAATGCCGGAACTTACATCTCTGAATTTTATCTTCATCTCTCCACCTACCTTATTTGTCCTATCTCACTCATCATTTCTTGGAACCACTTTTGATTTGTATCAAAAGGTTTACCACCTTTTATGCGGGAAAAATTGATAACACTTATTTTGTTGTTGTTGTCTTCATCCATGCCAATTACACCACTTTGTCCGTTCAAAGCAGCCTCTAGAGCCATATCTGCAGTTTGGAATATCAGATCAAGATCACGCTTGTTGGGAGCAGCAGAACGTGCAAAATATCCACTCTTCTGAACTAAATCTTTTTCTGCTTTTAATAATTTGGAAAACTTCCCGGCAAACCACTGACCCGGATTTATTTCATCTATTCTAACGTGTCCGAAAGCATCCCTGCGAATCTCTTCACCTTTCGATTCCATTTCTGCCACGATCGTCTCGATCCCGGCACCTTCGCTGAGAAAAATATTCACATTATCTTTTTCATCCATTAACCTGTTTAGTCTTTCCAGTTCTTTATTAATGTTCAAAGGAATTTCCGGAATATAAACTGCATCGATATCCCAGCGTTCTTTGGCTAATAAAATATCCGGCAGGAAAGTTTTTTTATTCAATCTTTTACGATATTCATAAGCTGTAGTTGCAGTAAGCCATCCGCAATAACGTCCCATAACTTCATGAATAATAAGTTGTCGGGAACTTGTGGTATTTTCATTGGCTATATTTTCGAAAAAAATAGCACCCTGTTCTGCAGCAGTCCAGGCACCAAGTGATTGATGAATAGGTTCCACATCATTATCCACGGTTTTGGGGATACCAACTACAATTAGAATATAACCCGTTAAAGCGAGGTAATCGGCCAATTCTGCTGCCGCAATATTCGTATCATCACCACCGATCGTATAAAGAATAGTAACACCATCTTTCATTAGTTGTTCAGCAGCAACCTGCAATGGATTTTCACCCTTCTTAACATAACCTTTCTTAACGCAATCTGCAATATTTGTAAGTCTCACCCTGCTATTACCAAAAACACTGCCTCCGAAGTTGTAGAGAAGTTCAGCAGAATTTCGTACACTTTGCGGTATGCTTATATAATTCCCTAATAGAAGCCCTTTATATCCATTTAAATAGCCGATGATCTCGGTATCGGGTACAATTTCGGTATACTTCTTGATCAGTCTGCCAATTGTAGCTGATATACAGGGAGCCATTCCTCCAGCAGTTAATATTGCCACCTTATCTTTTGCCATTACTTCTCCTGAAATCTATTACTCAAGGGTTCTGCATCATAGAGTGTTATTTGTCTTCCTGATGAATCTTGCACCCCAGTTATACAACGGGGCAGGCGTTGTTCTCTGGAAGGATCTCCGTTTATAATGAGACTTATCCGGCTCAGACGGATTCTTCGTCGAATGCCTATGTAAGATTTCCTCAGAAAGACAACCTTTTTTCATTTTGCATAATCCTTTTATTAATCACCAAAACATATTCCAATGCTTCTGGCGGTTTTCACAAGATCAGAATTTGTATCAACTAAATGAAATTGAGCTGTAGCATCTGCCAGCGGCACACAAATTATCTTTCCATTTCTTACGGCAACCATCTTGCCGAAATCCCTTTCCAGAACCATTTCAAAGGCTTTCACTCCGAATTGAGTTGCCAGAATACGATCATAGGCAATGGGTTTTCCACCCCGCTGTAAATGACCCAGAATGGTGACGCGAATATCCGTTTCTATGCCGGCTCTTTTCAGTTCTTTCATCAATTGCATGCCAGCCCCGCCTAAACGTGCTTCTCCTTGTTTGTCATCATTGTTTATAAAATGCATTTTGCTAGCGATGTTATGTGCTCCTTCTGCAATTACAATGTTCACAAATCCTCTATTGTTTATAATCCGTTTATTTATGCGTTCAACTATTTTTGCAGTATCGTAGGGAATTTCCGGAATAAGACATACCTCTGCCCCACCTGCTACAGCAGAATGGAGAGCTATCCAGCCAGCTTCCCGACCCATTACTTCCAAAATAAATATGCGATTATGACTGGCAGCAGTAGTAACCAGTTTATCCACGGCATCGGTGGCTATTTCTACAGCAGTGGGAAAACCAAAAGTATAATCTGTGGCACTGAGGTCATTATCGATTGTTTTGGGTACGCCGATAATATTACAACCCAGCTCAAAAAGCCGTTGAGATATTTTCTGAGAACCATCACCACCAATATTTATTACTGCCTGAACATTCAGAAATTCCAGTTTGCGCAGCATATCGGCAGAACGGTCTTCTTCTTGCCAGGTTCCATCTTCTTGTTGGACCGGCCAGGCAAAAGGACCATGCTTATTGGTAGTTCCCAGAATTGTACCACCGCGCACGTGTATACCTGCCACAGATGGCAGATCTAAAACCTTTATTTCCATCGGATCCTGCAAAATGCCATTGAAGGCATCGATGCTGCCGATGATCTCCCAATCTTGCTCTTTTGATGCCCGTTTTACGATTGCCCTGAGCACTGCGTTCAAACCCGGACAATCTCCTCCACCGGTTGCCACCAGACACCTTTTTTTCATATATACTCCACGTTATAAATACAGTGGTAGAATCTAAAATCAAAGATTTAATGACAAGGATTTTTTTTAACCACCTGGTTACCAATCCCCTGCTTGTCGGGGCGTAGTTTACGGAGACTGGATTTGTAACCTGCTTTATTGCGTTCCCAAAGAGGGCTTCCAAATGACTGCTAAAGCTTTGGGATTGAGAGTAAAAAAATTATTCAATTAATTCTTTATTCTCATCCCACCATTCAGTTATTCCATCTACATCCAATGGTAAATACTGAAGGTCTGCTAAAATCATGAAATATCTACTAGCATATTCAACAACCATTAAACTTTTTTAGATTTTTCCATAACATCTATATAAAATGACATTTTGTTTTTTTTATGTATGTCTTTTCTGTTAGAAATATATTCCAAAATTGGGATTTGGTCGTACTTTTCACTTTGGTTGAATATCACAATTAAACCTTGTAAATCTAATTTAGAAGGGTCAATATCTTCAGGCCAAGAACAAGTACCAAAAGCATAATAAAATGGCTTTGAATGATCAAGTATAATTTTTAGCAATGCATTATCAGCTAATTGATAGAATACATAAGTACTATCATTGGCCCAAGCATCCAATTTTTCTAATGCTTCCCTATCATCATTCTGTGCTGCCAATAATGCAAGTGTAAATTCATTAATAGCATTTAATCTAACAAAGCTATCATTAACCTCTTTTTCTAAAGATTCAAATTTTTTCTTAG
>JACNIV010000144.1 GCA_014382915.1 Candidatus Cloacimonadota bacterium
TTTAAGAGATTTAATAATTGAAGCTCAGAATGTAGAAAATACTGATGTTGCGTATATTACTCCAGTTGAATCTATAATTTCTCGCGAGATGAAAATTATTCCCAATGAAAGATATTCAAAAGGAAACGATTTTGATGATGTCTTATCCTTGTATTTCCAACTATTACACTCCCGATGTAAAGGTTTACAAGAGGGTATAGTTTTGCGTTATCACTACTATGTCACCCCAAAAACAATTGAGAATCGTGTTGAGGATTTGTGGAAAATTATCGAAGATAATTCATTTTCAAGGACAGAATATGTTAATGCTTTATATGAACTACAAGCCTACAATATGCTTTCAACAACCCTTTCTAAAAGAAGAATACCACAATTTAGTATAAATTTGAATTATGATAAAATCCGTGTTTATTTTACTAAGATGGTAAATCAACTACATCACTCAGGTAGTAGAATTTATGATGTTGAAAATAGTGAAATAAAAGAAGATCGAATAATCCGGGAAGAAAAGATATATTTTTATGAACGACTAGGGTATTATTCACATGGAAAACCTGAAATAGTTGAAAAGTATAAATTTGATGAACCTGCTTTTCGATTTGAAGGAGGTAGAAAATGAAATCATGTAAATATCTTATTACTTTTACTTTATTAACCTATTCGATCATATGTTATTCCTACAATATAGAACAAGCCATTAGATTTTCTGATAAATATTCAAGCAGATCAGAGGGATCAACCATTGGTATAGGTGACCCCTACTGGCATAATATCTCAAAATTCATATATCGTGAAGAATTACCCACAGCAGGACCCTATTATGCAGGATATATAGACGGTGACGATTGTGCTCATTTTGTATCTCAGTGTCTTGAAGCTGGTGGAATTCCAATATCAGAGGACTATTTAGGTGATGATGATTATTTATATTTTTTCATTAATACAGATCCTATGCATACATATTTCACAAATCAGGGTATTTCAATTGAATATATTAGTACAGAATGGACTACTGAAGATATTTGGCCTAATATTGAATCCCTCCATCCATATTTAAACTATACATATGAATGGTGGCCTTTTTATGCTCCGGATGAAGCCGGGGAAATTGAACTGCATTTTGTACGATTTGAGACAGAATACGGCTATGATTATGTAAGTATTACCGATGATTATGAGATTATTTCATATAGTGGGAACTGGGGATATAATTTCTGGGAAGGACCTTTCTGTGGCTCATATCTTGATATTGTATTTGAATCTGATTATTCTAATACAGATTGGGGGTTTCAAATTGATCAATACAGATGGCGAACTAATCAGGAACCACCTTATGATTTTGAAGAAGGTGATGTTATGATTACAGGAGATTCTACTGATCCCCATTTTCATGCGATATTCTGTCGGGATGATTTCGATCCAACATACACTTGGACATGTAATGCCCATAGTACAGATTGTTATGATAAAGATTGGGACTTTTTTTATGGCAGTGCAACATACAGTCGTTGTGAATTTTATGGTGTTAGTGGTTTATGGGATGAAGTACCTGATCTATGCTGGGATGATTATATGCTTGAAGATCCTATTATAGTTACCGATAATCAATCAGACCTTACTCAACATTATTACTCAGATTTCGAATATGGAGAAACAGTTTACATTTTCTATTCTTTCACAAACGATGGATGGATAATGTTACCTGACAACTTTGAAGTAAGTATTTATGTTAATGATGATCTAATAGCAACACATCAATATGATGGCATGCTTGCAGGAGATATTTATGTTAGTACTCAAGAAAGAGAAGAGCTTGTTACGTTTACATGGCTATGTGAAGATACTACAATTGAAATAAAATTAGACTCAGGAAATGGTTCAAACTGGTTTGAAGAGCAAAACTGGGATGAATGGGATGAATATAATAATGAAGAAATTCTTATTATATCATCAACGGGTAATAGTTGTAATGTTCCAGATGTTATTTTTTCTCTTAACCAAAACCACCCCAACCCTTTCAATCCAGCCACCATTATCTCTTACAGCCTGGCAGAAAATATACATAATCCCAAAATTGAAATCTATAATGTGAAAGGTCAAAAGGTGAAAAGCTTTCAATTAGAAGAAAAAGCCGGTGAAAATTCTATCGTCTGGAATGGAAAAGATGAAAACGATAAATCAGTTAGTTCCAGTGTATATTTCTATCGGCTGGTAAATGAAGGAAAAACAATCAAAAATAAAAAGATGCTGTTAATTAAATAGTCCAGCTTCGTTTCGAAGGTCTTCGGAACTACGCCGTGACAAGGAGGAAAGAGAGATGAAACAGATTCAATTGATAATTGCCTGCTTATTCCTGGCAGGCTCGCTTCTTGCTATAGATCATAGCAATTACAACGAAGTAGAAAAAAATGAGTTAATGAAAGTTTTTGGAGATGAGAAAGTAGTTGAGCAATTTTTAGCGGAAATGGAAGTCAGAAAGCCGATTGAAAGAGAAGAACCTATCGAAAATCGCACTCTAAATACCGAGATGATAATCATAACCTATGATGATTATTTATACTGGTTCCAGAAATTCGCAAATTTAAAGAATGAAGAAGGTGTTGTTACAGAAGTTGTTTCAACTTCAACTATTGGAACAACAGCACCACAGATCCGTTCATGGCTGGCAATTCAGAAATTGACCAATCCTTCTCTTTCTTATGTGTTGCTTGGCGGTGATGAACAAATCATTCCACCCCGGGATCTATACTGTATAAAAAACGGAGAAACAAAAATCGCTACTACGGATTTTTATTACAGTAATGTGCTTTCCACCTGGCCGACAGATGATGATATTTTCGAAATAGAACTTACACCGGATCTATATGTGGGAAGAGTGTCAGCTCGAAACTTAAGCGATGTAGTAAAATTCTATCAAAAGTATCAGAATTATCGGACAAATTACACAGATTACACAGACAGGATGGCTTTTATAGCAACCAATATTCAAAAATATCCTGGTGCACAAGCCGATAATATAACGCTTGATCAAATCATGGATAATCTAGGCTCAAATATTACAACTGATGTACTTTATACATACGATTTGGTAGATACCTTGAACGGGTGTGCCAAACCGGTGATAGATATGCTCCAGAATCGAGATTATAACTTTTTATATGGTATGTGGCATGGTGGTGACAGCATGGTTATCATTGACTCCGAATTAGATCGAAATTGGCCATGGTATCAACAGAATTTTGGACCACATAAACAATACATTACAATAAATGAATACCGGGTAGAAAACGGAACCTGTTGGTATTCAGAAAACGGACCTCCATATTCATATTATTATTCGAATACATATGACAACTATATTCTTGCACAGGATGTGATTCCAGATAACAATGGTTCTTCATATGTTGCCTGGATTGCTTCGTGTTATACTGCTGATTTGAATTGTCCGAATGAAGCAATTCCGATTCAAAGAGACATTTATGGAGAAATAATTCAGAATTACGATGTAACCGGTTGGGTAGGACCTAGTGTTGAAGTATCACAAATACCTGATAATATTCCAAATGATGAAAATTGTTTTTCTGAAGTATTCTTTAATGAAATAGGTGGACCTATTGCAGTTTATGCTTCATCCTGTGATGATTATCCCTATTTCACAAAACGAATGGTGGAAGAGTATATGGATCTGATATTCATCAATGAATATCATAAACTTGGCTATATAACCCGTGAAAGCTGGAACAGAGTATCCAACTATTTTAACTGTCGTGTAATTCGAGAACTTTATCTGGGTTATACTCTTTTTGGTGACCCCAGTATGGATGTATGGTCACAAGAAAGTGAAAAATTGGTAACATATATAGAACGTGAAATATTATCCACAGGAATAAAATTCAAGTCTGTAAATTCATCAGGTCAGCCGGTTAATGCTATAATTTGCGTTATAAATAGTAGTAATGAATTGGTTGGTAGAGGAACTTCTCCATATACCTTTGAAGACAGGATACAAGATGATTGGATAATAACATCAAACAAAGCAAATTATCTCCAAGCAAGCAACACCTTTGGTGAAATCAACAACTATTCCAAACTCCCCTACACAATGTCTTTTGAGAATGGCATCGACTATAACTGGGAAATGCATTCTACAAGTAATGGCAGAATACAGGTTACTGAAAACCATAATCCATATTCCGGGCAAAAACACCTTACTATGGATAGCGATGAAGCCGGATTTGCACAAAATGAAGCTTGGCTTCATTTAGATCTAAGCGGAGAAAACCGGGTTATCCTGGAGTTCTGGTGGAAAGAATTTAATGATGAAACACATACCGGTGACGGTGTTTATTTTTCTGATGACGGTGGTGATTCTTTTACTAAAGTTTACTCTTTTGATGGAGATAATACAACTGATAACACCTGGGGAAAAATTGAACTGGATATAGATGAACTAATTGTAACTTATAAACTTGAATACAC
>JACNIV010000145.1 GCA_014382915.1 Candidatus Cloacimonadota bacterium
TAACAAAAGAATCTTTTTGTCCTATTATAAATTCTTAGGATCTCAATACCAGATAAAATTCTATTATACAAACGCATATCTGTCATATTGCCATCAAAAGTTCTGTTAAGAGCATCACTATTACCTATATACAAAGTATTAGCAGTATCAGAAATCCTTGTCCCTATTGGTGTCTCGTCTTCTGTTAAACCATCTCCTACAGTATAAGCAATCCCGTTTATATAAATTGTTGGATTATTAGTTACATTTCCAGCATCATAAATAGCTGCAACGTGAGTCCAAGCTCCAATGCTTATTACTCTATTGTTAGTTGTCCACCCACCATCATTGGCATTAAAGGCTTGAAAAAAACGACTTTTTACTGCTCCAGAATCTTCGTCACGAATATTTAAAAGCCATCTGGTTTGTTTATCAAATATTCTTCCATAATTACCTTCCCCATCACTTTTCGGATTTATCCAAGCACTAATAGTTCCACCGCCATCAAAAATATTAGCAATTCTTACATCATGACCGCAATCTATTTTACTATTAGCACCATCCCATAACAAACTGTTTAATCTCCACAAAGCCAAATTATTTGCACACGATATTCCGTTTTGTTCTCTGCTCATAAAAGTAGCACCGTCAAGTTGTCGCAACGGTGCGTTAAATACCAAGTTCGGGTCAACAGCTAATCTTCTATCTAACATTATTTTTTACCTTACCGGGATCGCAATTCCTTCGCTCTCCGATCATTTTTAGTACGCTATGATCATAACATAAGACGAGTTCTTACACTGCGCTGTTACGTTTTCTGTTTCGTCCTCTCTCTGGACCATTGCCCTAATATCTAGCGGTATTTCATCAAAATTTGCTGTTGTTTTAAATCTTCCGGAAATTGTGTGCTCTTTGTAGGCTGAAGCGTCAGCTGCATAAGTTTGTTCAGAACACAGATCAACCCACGTTCCATCTTCATTTCTTGCTTGCCATTTGAATTTGGCGAACTTTGCCGCTCCGCTGCTTTTCAATCTCAACGTCAGTGCCATTTCAATCTCAACGATATCTTTCGTGAATTCTGGCTTAATTTTTACCGTTTCTATTTCCGTCCATTCTTCACCTATTGTTGAAACTTCTTCGGACCATTGGATCCCGTCCGTTGTCAAATTACCCTGTCCGAATGGGTGAAGTGGTGCAATTGCCAGCAGTAGTTGTACTATCTTTTCATTAGCCACTCCGTCTGATTCTATGTCTACTTTTTGCACAAAATCTTTCCCAGCCATTTAATGCCTCCTTTCTAATGATTCAATTTCCACAACTGCCATAAACTTATGCGCGTTTGTGTCATTATTCAGCACATAAACATGTATGTACTTATCACCTTCCGCTACCTTAATATCACAATTCATTTCTATAACTTCAGCATTTCCCACTGCAGGCTTTTCTATATTTAATATTCTGAAAATGTCAATTCCATTTGGTACTGTATCATTCGCTGTCATTGCATCGTCAGATATAAATACTAGCACTTCTATTTCATATTCCGAACCTATCGGAAAGTTCAGTCTTATCTTAGTGATCCGGAATGGATACGATATCCTTCTTGACGCTGTTGTCCTCGCCACTCCTGCTGCCAGTGCTATATTAAATATTATCGGAGTTTTCATCTTGCTATTTACCTCTTTCTTTAAAAATCGCTGGGTGGGCAGTTAATGCACCCACCCAGCTTTGTTGGTTATTTAGCAATTTTGCTGACATCAACTATCTCAGAAATTATAATCTTTGCCGCCTCGTCCACTCCCATGTTGAGACGTGTTTTCAGCGAACTTGCACCCGCTGTTTCGAGAAGATACTGATCCATCGCCCAGAAATCAAAATCTAGTACGAAGTAATTGTTCGGTATAATATCACCATACGCCGCTATGTCATGCGTCTTGCCAAGCCCAAAACAGCTTAGCATTCCATGCAGACACTTCGCTTTTGCTGATACATAACCATATTCTGTGTTGTTCATCAATACCCTTGCTTCATTTATTCCCCACGTATGGGAACTCGCTCCGGGTACTGTTGTCGAAAACAGTATTATCTTCGCGATCTTATTTCCAATAGGCAGATCAATATCATTATCACCGGTCGCACCAGGTGCCGCAATGTTCATCAACGTTGATTTTACGAATGTTTCAGGAGTCGCCTCCGGAAGCTCTACGCATTCAACGTTGATCACTCCATTATCACAGCTCGTTGCCGGCACTGTACAATCTAAGCTCAGCTGGAATTCACCTCTTGTGGTCGCAGGAAAACACTCTTTCGGTGAATATAATTGACGCCCAAATGGAACAATTAACGTTAATTCACGGTTCAGATTATCAGTTGCTAAATTCTTCGTCAGTAACGGTGGACCCAATCCATGCGCTACCATATACATGGCTATGTCCTCGGACTCCATGTTGAATATGTTCACGCCTTCATGTGTTACTGTTACTTTGTTCAGAAATGCAATGATCTCCGCATAAGTCGCTTCATCTGTTGCGTTCCAGACTCCAAGTGTAATAAGCAAAAAAGAAATCGGATTGACTGGGAGATCAATCGTCTTTACTTCAGTCGCCCAAGTGTGATCTTTTAGGATGTTACTGTGTATGAATCTCATCAGTTACCCCCTTATCCTTTCACTTTTGCGTCATGAAGCGCTGTGCCCATTGCTTTAACACGCTCAAAATTACGTGGATCACCCTTTGGGTAACGTGGCGGAAGTGTCGTACGCTCGATCACATCACGATAAGGTGCAAAACCCTTCTCATAGTGATCACCGCTTGCTGCAACTCCCTGCCCAAATCGTGGCACTCCTTTTTGCACTGCACCTTCCTGCCATTTTGCCGTTCCGGCTTTCTTCACGCCTTTACCGAAACGTTTCTTTTGAATTGCCGCTTGCACTCCTGCTTCATAGTTCTTTTCAGCCGCTTCTGTTGCAGATCCCCAGTCTTTCTTTGGGTCTCGCACTCCTGCTTCATACTCGGGTCCTGCTGTCTCTGTCCTTCTCTTCCACTTATCACCAATGGAACTTCCGGATCTGATTTTTGGCATTTTTCTAATACCTCCTGTTTTATTTTTTCTCCCACGTCATTATCGTCTGTTTACAAACTCTCTTAGTGTCATTCCTTAATTTCCTGTTTTCCTCTTCTCTTTTTTGCTGAATTTCTACCATTTTGTTGTACCTTTTTTCATCCACCGGGAACCCTCTTAATTCAAGTTCGTCCCGGTACGTGTTTTTGGGTGCAAATTTAATCGTCATTTGAAACCTCCACTTTTATTGCTATTTTTGATCTTAATATTTGTACTTTTCGTCTTGCCTGTGATTCCCTCTTCTCTGCTATTTCTTTTAACTGACTAAGTAATTCCAATTCACTTTCTGCCTTTGTCAGTCTATCTTTCAAGTTCATGTGTCAATTCCTATTTTATTTTATAAACCTTGTCAAGTATTTTATTTATCCCTCGCGCATGCGTTATTTGAATACTACTATTACTATATAACTTAAGATAATAAATAGCAGTAGTAGTAGTATAAGCAAAATGTGTGGATAAGTCCTTTTTGTCCTTTAATACCAACATTTTACACGACTTTTTTTCCCTCACTTATACCATTTTTATCTGTCTTTGTAAATCACTGGTATCACTACCTCCAAAAAAGTTATCCACACTGTTTTAGGAAAATGTGTATAACTTTTTTTTTTCATACCCCATTTCTCGCACTTAATCTCTCAAACCTCTTGATAACTGCACTTTAAAAATGTGGATAACTCACTTAAAAATGTGGATAACTTTCTTTTACTCAATTTATACCCCCTTTACCACTTCATTTGCTTACTCCCGTTTTTACCCTATTTTTTGCCTATGTGGATAACTTTTTTATTTCCCTCTAAGTTTACATAATAATGCCCGAAAATACCCAAATTGTGGATGAAATGTGCATAAAATTACAGAGTTATCCACATTCCTTTGTAAACCGCTTATATCACTACACCTAAAATCCGGTAAAATGTGGATAACTTTTTTATACACTATTTTTTACTGTCATTTTCCTGTATATCTCTCCAGTTCCCAGAAACGGCGGGAAAATATTCGGTTATCTCTCAAACTAACGCTATTTTTTCTTACCCAGATGTATGTAATTTTTTCTGTGCATATTGGTCATTTCATAGTGTAAAAATATCGCTCAAATGGAAAAAATTCCTAATGAATTTCTGGCGGACCGTGTATGTAGTTCAGCAGGGGTTTTTCGGGCGGATCCGGTTTTTTTTTATCCACCCCAGCAACCACAAATTTGTTTGTTATAGCTTCGTTATTTGTTTGTTATAGCTTCGTTATTCGTGTGTTATAGCTTCATTATTCGTGTGTTATAGCTTCATTATTCGTGTATCTGTGTTTCGTTATTTGTTTGTTATAGCTTCATTATTTGTGTGTATGTGTTTCATATCTCATTTACATTAGTTTCATTATTTG
>JACNIV010000146.1 GCA_014382915.1 Candidatus Cloacimonadota bacterium
TCAAAAGAAGATACAAAAACATTAGCCAGAAGGATAGCATCACATCTGCAATTAGGAGATGTGATAGCACTTTATGGCGAACTGGGAACAGGCAAAACGTTCTTTACCCAAAAGCTTTGTACTTTTCTGGGAGTTACGGAAAATGTGAGCAGTCCCGGTTATGTTTTGATGAATGAATATAGAGGCAGATTTCCCATCTGCCATCTTGATCTTTATAGATTAGATTCGTATGAAGAAGTGCTGGAATTAGGGCTTCATGACATCTTTGAACAAAATCTGACGATCATAGAATGGGCGGAGAAAGCGGAATTATTACTACCGGAAAAAGTTATCCATATCCGGTTTGAGTTTGCAGATCCCTCTCGCATCGTAAAAATTCAAAGTTATAAAAATCTGTCTCTTGGAGAATCTCTATCTAAGTAGATCATAAAGAATGATCAGCAGAAGCACGACAATAATTATATTGCCCCAGAGGATGCGGTTTTTAAGGTCTTCGATGAGTTTTCGGTTTTCCTGGATCTTATTCTCCAGGCGGATCAACATATGTTCCAATGAAGAGAATTTTTCAGCGATATGATCTATTTTCTTAACTTTGCGCATGTTCTCGAAATCTTTGATAAAGTGCTTGATCAGATCAAAGAACAATTTGATTATACTGGCAAGGAATGGACTGCTTTTTTGAATTTCTCTATTATTTTTCTTCATTAGATTCTCCTTAAAAATTTCTATCTGTAAGCATTAACTTAAGCGGTTTATTTTGTGTCAATAAGTTTGTAGATGCGTAGCTCTAGTGCAGGCTATAGTTAAAATGAAATTAGTGTATAAATTTGTCTCAAAACTGAGGCATATTGCCTCGGTCTGTTATTCCAATGGAAAGGAATTTAATTAAATATGATAAGTAAATTTGATATTTCTATTAGCTTAACATATTCAACAAGTGAAAAATATCTTTGGTAAAGTCGAGAATTTAATGATTTGTTCAATCTATGGAATAGAAATAGCTTCATCAAGTTGTCTTTAAAAAAGGTTATAAAAGGGTTGACATTAGATAATGAATAAAAAATTAATATCTATTAATAGTAATTAATTACTAAATAAGAGAGGGGAATTGAATTGTTACAAAAATATCAATATCAGAGTTGCTGTTATTTCCCTTCCGGAACATCGATTGAATAGCTGGGATTATTAAGAATTATTTGAAAATCTGAAATATTTTTGGAATTGAACGATAGTGTGTTCAGAACTTACCTGTAAGTGACGGGGCGAAGCTGTATCAAATTATATAAAAGGACGATAGCTCATGAAAGATTTAATAAGATACCTGAAGCAATTTAATAACAAGAAAATTGCTGTGATCGGTGACTTGATGCTTGATAAATATGTGTATGGTGAAGTTGAACGCATATCACAGGAAGCTCCCATTCCCATTATCAGGGTAACCGATGAAAAGTATGCGCCCGGAGGAGCAGCGAATGTAGCTGCAAATATTTCAACTTTAGGTGGTGATGCTTATCTTTTTGGGATCGTGGGGAACGACTACTACAAAGATATTCTTCTTGATAAACTTTATTCTCTGGAGATCAGTACAGATGGAATACTTACCAATACCAAAAAAAATACAGTTCTGAAAACAAGAATAATAGGGCTGGAGCAGCAGTTATTACGAATGGACAAAGAAAATATAGAGTATATTGGAGATCAATTTGTTAAAAAGTTATTAACAAATTTGAAAGATGTAGACGATCTTTCGGCTATTATCATATCGGATTACGCCAAGGGAACAATTACAGAAGAGCTGTTAAAAGGAGTTAAAGAATTTGCACAGAAGAATAACATAATAATCATTGTCGATCCCAAACCCAAACATCACTCCTGGTATAAAGGTGTTACGCTTATAACTCCTAACAGAAACGAATCACAGAAGATAACTGGAATCACTATAGAAAACGAAGATAGTATCAAAGAAGCTGGAAAAAAATTACTGAGAGAATTGAGTTCAAATATAATTATTACTGCTGGCAATAAAGGTATGTATGTTTTTGAAAAGGGGAAAAAACCTGTTCATATCCCGGCGGTTGCAAAAGAAGTTTACGATGTCACGGGAGCTGGAGATACCGTAGTTGCCTCTTTGGCTTTAGCGCTCAGTTGTGGAGTCAATTTATCTGATGCAGCTGAAATTTCCAATATTGCTGCCGGCATTAAAGTAGGGAAAAGAGGAACTTCACCGGTACATTTGGAAGAACTTCTGAAGAGTTTTGAGTAACTCACCCCCCGACCCCCTCTCTTTAATCCAATAGAGGGGGAGCACAAAATCCAATCGTCTTTCTGAGAAACTCCTGCAAGGGCAAACGACGAAGAATCTGATTGGAAAACAGAATCCCTTCAGTCTTCGCTAAATCTACGCCTAGACAAGTGCTATTCCCTTTTAACAAAATGGAAAGATAGAAAAGCAGGAAGAAAAAAAGATCAGAGACTAAAGAAAAAAGAAAATGAAACGGGAATTTCTTACAGAATTAGATGTCTTAATTGATGTAGTTAATAAACTGAATTTACTTAACATAGATTACATGCTCACAGGTTCACTTGCCATGAATTATTATGCCGAACCTCGTATGACCCGTGATCTTGATATAATTATTGAAATCTTTCCAAAAGACATTAACAGGATTATTGATAAGTTTCAGGAGGAATACTATATCTCTGAAAATTCTGTTAGGGAAGCTATAGACCAAGTAAGTTTTTTCAATATTATTCATAACCAGGCTGTTATTAAGGTAGATTTCATAATAAGGAAAAAGGAAGAATATCGTAAAATGGAATTTGATAGAAAGCATAAAATTATAATTCTTGGTAATGAGATCAATATTGTTTCAAAGGAAGACCTGATAATTTCCAAATTATTTTGGGCAAAGGATTCCAAATCTGAGCAGCAAAAAAACGATGTTATTAATTTACTTAATACTGGTTTTGATAAAAAATATTTATTGATGTGGTTGAGAAAGCTTGATCTTATCGCGTTCTTTAAGGAATTTATCGATGCAAGATACTTCGATTGAAATACAAAAAATTTATCATGACCTGCTCATGTCCAAAACAGGTGAAGAGCGTTTCCTGATGGGTATTTCATTGTTTCAAATTGCAAGAGAACTGGTTCTGGCTTCTTTTCCTAAAGATCTAAGTGAAGAACAGAAACGAACCCTATTGATGAAGCGATTTTATGGAAAAAAGATAGATGATGTAACTCAAAACTCCTGCTTTGAGAAAGATGAAAGGAACTCACCCCCCGACCCCCTCTCTTCAATCCAATAGAGGGATGACGGAGAAGGAACATAAGAGCTTGTGAAAGAAATTAAAGGTAAAAAGTAGAACAGGCACTCCTGCCTGTTTAAAGTAAAACAAACATCCTGAAAGTTACGGCGGATAAAAAAAAATAAAGATGAAAACAAAAATGAAAAATTTATTTTGGGATATGAATATATCTCAATCTGAAATTCAGATTCTTTTAGATGATAATGATTTGAATAACCCATTAACAACTTCATTATATGCAAGGATATTGTCTTCATTTAGCTGGTATAAGATTTTGGAACAATTAAACGAAAAACAATTGCATTCAGCTTTATCCGATGAAGTGATTAAAAAAATTAAATCAAAATGTTTACAGGAACGCTTCAAATACGCAAGAAGCATGTTATTTGAAAATGAAGAGATTAATCGATAATGAAATACTACACAGAAAAGCTTTATCCTTTTCAAGATAATATCATTCAGATCATTCAATCATGTAAAACAAAATTCTATCTGACCGGTGGAACAGTTCTATGTAGAAAATATTTGCAGCATCGTTATTCGGACGATCTTGATTTTTTTGTAAATGCTGATGCTAAATTTAGAGAGTATATCGGCAAAATCGAAGCAAAATTGTCTTTGAATGACATTAACTTCAGCGTTATTACTAAAGCTGATGATTTCGTTAGGTTCGTTACCACAAAAGAAAGTGAAATAAATTTGAAACTTGATTTTATTAATGATATCGATTATCATTATAATGGCTTTGAACAAGATATAAAATTGGGAAAAATTGATAACATTCAAAACATCTTATCCAATAAAATATCCGCATTGCCCCGGCTCGAGATCAAAGACTTTGTTGATATTGTATTTATAGCTCATTCGTTTCCCTTTTCCTGGAAAAATCTTATAGATCAGGCAATAAAGAAAGATAGCTGGGTAAATCCTGTCGATATCTCAAAATTATTTAAAACAATCGATCCAAAATTATTAAAATTGATCAAATGGAAAAATCCTGTTACAATCGATGAAATCAGGCAAGATTTTCAAATCATTGCGAAAGATATATTGCTAGGAACGGATAATTCTTTGATCCATAAAAAGTAGAACAGCACTCCTGCCTATTTGAAAGCAGAAAACAGAAGTGAGCGATGAGAGATGAGACGAA
>JACNIV010000147.1 GCA_014382915.1 Candidatus Cloacimonadota bacterium
TTTTTTAGGGAAGAAAGTTGGAATTTTAGATATTGATATTCATGGACCATCAATTGCGAAAATGTTAGGAATTGAAGGAAGAACATTGGGCTTTTCTAAAATCAGTAACCGTCCTATGCCAGTAAAAGTTAATGATAATCTTTATGCAATGACAATCGCAACTCTAATACAAGATGTGGATGCTCCTGTCATTTGGAGAGGACCCTTGAAAATGGGAGTTATTAAACAATTTTTACAAGATATTGAATGGCCGGAACTTGATTACCTGATTGTGGATAGTCCTCCAGGAACAGGCGACGAACCTTTATCCATCGTTCAAATCCTGAAAAAAGTCGATGGTTCTATTATTGTATCTACTCCACAGGATATAGCATTTTTAGATGCTCGGAAAACAATCAAATTTTCCGAAAAACTTTCTGTTCCTGTTCTGGGAATAATTGAAAATATGAGTGGATTTACATGTCCTCATTGTGGTAAAAAAATTGAAATCTTTCAGGGAAAAGGTGCAATAAAAGCAGCACATGATTTTAATATCGACATATTAGGAAAAATCCCAATTGATAATAAAATTGTTCAAACAAGTGATGCAGGCAGACCATATATTTATGACTATAATAGTTTACCTGCAGCCTTAGAAATGAAGAATATTGTTAACAAAGTATTAAAAAAAGTAGAGGATAAATAAAAACGAAAATAGTGAAGTCAATTGCAAATGGAAATGAGTATGATCATTTAAATATTGTAAGGAGGTTATTATGAAACGAATTTTAACTGCTATCGACTTTTCTGAATCAACAGAAAAAGTAATTGCTCGTGCCAAAAAAATGATAAAAGAATCAAATGGAGAATTACTCATTGTTCATTCTGAAACATTAAAATCATATCTTTCTGCAATAACAACTGAATTTAATCAAACACCATCAATGGAATTGATCAATACACAGAAGAAAAAAATTGAAGGTCGGCTTAAAGAAATTCATGATAATTTAAGTAAGGATGGCATTAATGCAGAATGTATTCTAATGGAAGGGCCAACAGTAGATAACATCCTAAAGGAAGCTGAAATATTTAACGCTGATCTTATTATTATTGGTTCACATAAACATGGAAGATTCTATAATCTTTTATTTGGAAGTATTCATAAATCTCTAATTACTCTTTCTACAATACCTGTTTTAGTTATACCTCCTGAAGATAAAAATTAAAATTGAATATTTAAAAAGTTTATAAGGATAATATTTGAAAATAGCAATTGCCAGTGGAAAAGGGGGAACTGGAAAAACTACACTTGCCGTCAATCTTGCCAGTTTTCTTGCGGAATCACGTAAAGTTGTATTGTGCGACCTGGATGTAGAAGAGCCTAATTCCGGTCTGTTTATTAAAGGTAAATTAATCCATCGGGAAGATAAATTCAAAATGATACCTGAGTGGGAAAAAGATAAATGCACACTTTGTGGTCATTGCCAAAAAGTTTGCAATTTTCATGCTGTTATCCAATTGGGAGATCAGATCATGGTTTTTCCGGAACTCTGTCACAGTTGTTACGCCTGTTCTGAATTATGTCCGGTAGATGCCTTGCCCATGATCCCGCAAAAGATGGGAGAGCTTAAACAATTTAAGAAAGAAGGGCTGTCTTTCGTGGAAAGCAGACTCGACATCGGTCAGGAACAGGCAGTTCCGTTAATAGCACAAACGCGTGAGGATCTAGATAAGAATTTTGATGATGATTTCATTAAACTTTTTGATGCTCCTCCAGGAACTTCCTGCCCGGTAATTGAAGCTACAAAGGATGCCGATTTTGTTATCCTGATAACAGAACCGACTCCATTTGGTCTTCATGATCTAACGCTTGCTGTAGATACCATGCGTGAACTGGAAAAGAATTTCGGAGTTATAGTAAACCGGCATGGCATCGGGAATAATGATGTTCTCACATATTGCCAGAAGAAAAATATTCCTGTTATATCCAAGCTTCCCAACGATCGTCGTATCGCTGAATTGTACTCCCGCGGTAGTCTTATTTATCAGAAAATACCGGAGTTCAAAAAACAACTCGTAAACATTGCAGATTATCTTTTGAAATTACAAGAAGAAGGCATTCGATGAAAGAAATTGTGATCATTTCCGGTAAGGGTGGAACAGGAAAAACTTCCATTACAGCCTCTTTCGCAATGTTAGGTGGTAAAGATATCGTGGTGGCAGATTGTGATGTAGATGCTGCTGATATGCATCTTCTGATGCAGCCTGATTGGGAAAAATCAGAAGATTTTTACAGCGGTGTGATAGCTGAAATAGACCAGGAAAAATGTGTAAAATGCGGAAATTGCGCAGATGTCTGTCGTTTTAGTGCCATTCCGATCATTGATAAGAAATACGTTGTAAATAAATTAAACTGTGAAGGCTGTGGTTATTGTTTTCATGTATGTCCTACCGACGCCATTACAATGAAAGAACAGAACGTTGGTAAATGGTATATTTCTAATACAAAAGCCGATAATGTAATGGTTCATGCAAGGTTGGGAATAGGAGCAGAGAATTCCGGTAAACTGGTGGCAAAAGTAAAGAATGAAGCTAAACGCATTGCTAAAGAAACAGACAAAGAATTTATTGTTGTCGATGGTTCTCCTGGTATTGGCTGCCCGGTAGTTTCCTCACTTTCCGGAGCTGATTTCGTTGTACTGGTAACAGAACCGACTGTATCCGGTTTGCATGATCTAAAACGTGTTTATCAACTTGTAAAAAAATTCAATATCTCTGCAGGATGCATTATAAATAAATCAGATCTGAATACAAAAGTAGCACGGCAAATTGAAAAATTCTTGAGAGAAGAAAACATAATTCATATTTCCGACCTGCCCTATGATGAAACATTCACCAAAGCCATGACCAACGGACAGACAATCGTGGAATATGACGATGCCAATTTGAAGAATATTTTAGTAAACAGTTGGGAAAAAATAAAGTAGCTCACAGATGAACACGGATACGCACGGATGGAAAAAATTGTAGATTCATTCCGGCAACTGCCGGATTGAATCGTAATGTTTGGACGCATAAGAATGATACATCCTGCATTCGTGTAGTCCATTGCTAAAAGATCCGTATTAATCCGTGAAAATCAGCGGCTAAAAAGGAGTAAAAAATGAAAATAGCATTTACAACTAAAGGAACCGAGTGGGACTCCATAATGGACCCACGTTTTGGCAGAACAGAATTCATCACGCTCTATGATGAAGAAAAGGATGAATTGACCAATATTGATAATAGATCAATAGAAAGCGTAGCTCACGGAGCCAGTCCACAAACAGCACAGAAATTATTTGATCTTAATCCCGATGTTCTCATCACAGGAAACGGACCTGGTGGAAATGCTGGCCGAGTGCTTGCTCAAGCTAATTTGAAGATATTCGTTGGTGCTGGTAACATGACAGTGAAAGAAGCATACAATGCATATAAAAATGGTGAATTAAAGGGATTTTAAAATATAGAAAATCTTTCTAACTTATTGCCAGAAATATTGGTGTTAAAGAGAATAATCTTGTATTAAAAGGGATGAATATTTAAAAGGGATTATGATCTTAATTGAAGTTCTAAAAAATAGTTTAATGATCACCGGTTTTGTCTTCGTGATGATGCTGGTGATAGAATATGTGAATGTTCAAACCAGGGGAGTCTGGCATAGTTTTATTCAACGCTCGAAATGGCTGCAATACATTCTTGCTGCCCTGCTGGGAGCTATTCCCGGGTGCCTGGGTGCTTTTACCGTGGTTGCCATGTTCTCACATAACATTGTATCTATCGGAGCTCTTGTTGCAGCAATGATCGCAACCAGCGGAGATGAAGCTTTTGTGATGCTGGCAATGTTCCCCGACAAGGCAATTCTGCTTTTCAGCATCACCTTTTTCATTGGTATTCTGGCAGGAATGATAACTGATGCTGTTTTTCCGAAAATCAATTTAACCGCAAAACTGAAATTGCAAAAACTTCCTTTACACGAACAAGAAAAATGTGATTGCTTTCCCGGTAAAGATATTTTGTTAAACTTTAAACGCATCTCGATGCAACGAATGCTTTTGACCCTGCTTGTATCAATACTTCTAATAGGGATCAGTATTGGAAGTATCGGACATGATGAACAGGCATGGATAAAAACCACGATTCTGATAACTTCAATTTTTGCTCTTTTTGTTGTTCTCACCGTTCCTGAACATTTTCTGGAAGAACATCTCTGGAACCACATTGTGAAAATCCACATTCCCAGGATATTTGTCTGGACTTTTGGTACTTTGTTGGTAATAAAAATATTACTTCAATATTGGAACGTACAAAGCTGGATGGAATCTAACTTGCTAATTGTGCTGTTAGTTGCAGGTCTGGTAGGTTTGATTCCACAGTCTGGTCCACACCTGATTTTTGTTACATTGTTTATACAAGGTTCTATTCCGTTCAGCATACTTC
>JACNIV010000148.1 GCA_014382915.1 Candidatus Cloacimonadota bacterium
AAAAACAAAATAAACAATATTGGTAACACTTTCTTAAACATCTATTCCTCCTAAAATGCCATTTCCTTAATTATTCTTTTCCTTATTATACTCATATTCTATAATTGTAATGCAATTAAGCAATCTGGATTTTTTTGTCAATTTTTTTAATATAAAGATTATTTTAAAAAAAGTTACAATTAAATTTATTTTGACATTAATCTTCTTGCAAAAAAGAATTGTAGTGAAAAAAAGGGAAACATGGAGGTAAGAAGAATGAAAAAAATATTTATTTTTGCAATGCTTCTAGTTGCTGTATTTCTTTGTGCAGAGTGGACGATAGTAGCATCTTATCCCATTCCGGAGGGAGCATCCGGTTTAGCTTATGACGGCACTTATCTGTATTGTGGCATTTATGGAGCAAATGGAGATCAATTTTACAGGATAGATCCTGATGATGGAACTTATCAGCTTCTGTTTACCAATGCCAGTATTGGCGACTGCTTTGGGATGACCTGGGATGGAACAAATCTCTGGATCACAGACCACGTTACCAATCCTTCTAGTGCTTATGAATTAGATATAAATTCAGGTGTGATCTTATCTCAGTTTGACCTTCCTGATCAATATATGTCCGGTATTGCTTATGATACAGGCAACTTTTGGGTTGCCACCTACTATCCGGATGATCCGAGTGTAATCTATCAAGTTGATAATACAGGAACCGTTCTGCAGCAGTTCAATTTCGATATTCCCGGTACTACTGAACAGCCCTGGGATTTGTGCATGCATGGAAGTGATCTCTGGATTGCAGACTATTATGATGATGCTTTATACAAAGTCGATACTTCTGGAACAATATTAGAAACTCACCCTTCCGAAAGTTCCAATCCGGCAGGAATCGTCTGGGATGGACAATATCTCTGGTATTGTGATAACGGTTCTGGTGGTTTTGACTACCTTTATAAAGTTGATCTGGGTGGAAGTGGAACACCTGACATCCAGTTAGGCTGGGATAATTATGATTTTGGAAATACAACTGTGGGGCAACCGGCATCTGTAGAACTTCCCATTACAAACACGGGAACTGCCGATCTTTCTATAGATGCCATGAATTTCACAGCAGGTGAATTCTATACTGATGAAACATTGCCAATTGTCATTACCCCCAATGATAGTTATAATTTCACGATCTTCTTCGATCCTTTAACATATGGTTCATATTCATGCCTATTAACAGTTGAATCAAATGATCCGGTAAATCCAGCGGAAGAAGTCACATTGAGCGGTTATGGTGTTCTGGAAGATCCTGCTATAGTTGTTTCTCAAAACTCAATCAATTTTGGTTCTGTCCGGTTGAATGCAGTTACAGGAAGATACATCGAAATAAGCAATCAGGGAACAGGATTTCTGGAAATAAATGATATTACTTTTGATGATCTACATTTCTTTATTGATGACACTGTGAGTCTTCCCATAAACATCAATGCTGCTGAAAGCTACGATCTTCGCATCTGGTTCAGTCCCGATGCTGCAACCAATTTCGATGGTGTTATGTCGATTCACAGCAATGATCCGGTAACTCCAATATATGATGTTACGCTCACGGGAATCGGTAATGCTTCAGCGATCCCCATAGGAGGGATTCTCTGGCAATACAATATCACTACCGGATACGATAACAGCCCCAAGGCAATTGCACCGATCCCCGATATTTCCGGAGATAACGCGGCTGATGTCATTATCTGCTCGGAAGATAATTTTGTTCGTTGTTTCAATGGAAATGCTTCTGGTACCGGTGATATTCTGTGGGAAACCGAGATTTATTCAGGAAACATTTATACTCAGAATTCTTTAAATATCATCGAAGACCTTGATGCTGATGGTTACGATGATGTAATTGTAGGTACAACTGGTGGAGACCGTGCAATAAGAGCTCTTTCCGGAAAAACCGGTGAGTTCATCTGGATATATTTTACCAACCAATATAGTGGTTCTGGTGGCTGGGTTTACCAGGTAGATGCAACATTTGATTATAACAACGATGGAATTACCGATGTTCTGGCAGCAACTGGTAGTGAAGCACTAAGAGTTTTTTGCATCGATGGAACTAATGGAACGGAAATCTGGAATTTCTATGTTGCAGGACCAAAATTCAGTTGTATAGGTATTGAAGATGTAACAGGTGATGGTATTCCCGATGCAATTGGTGGGGCTTCCAATTCTAATGAAACAGAGGGAAAAGTATTTGGGATCAATGGAGCAAATGGCTCACAATTATGGGAATTCACCACCGGTGGCTCTTCCGTATGGGCTTTATCTCAGGTGGATGACGTAGATGGAGATGGTATTGAGGACGTTGTTGCCGGTGATTTTGCAGGGAATTACTACGCTCTAAATACAACCAATGGTTCAATATTATGGAGTGGTAGTGTAGGAACCTGCCTTATCATCAGGTTTGAAACTCTGAACGATGTTAATAGTGACGGACATCCCGATATTGCCATCGCTCGAAGTTCTATAGATAATGCTGTGGTTATCGATGGATACACAGGACAAAATATTTGGCTGCAACCCGTAGCAGATCAGCCCTGGGTGGTTGATAAGATCGGTGACATCACCGGTGATGGCATCAATGATGTGGTCTGGGGAACTTTGTTTGGTAGCAATTTCGGTTACTTCCTGGATGGTGCAACCGGTAATGTCCTTTCGCAAACTCCGGTCGGCTCAGCTTGTGATGCTATTGCTGGCATTCCCGATATTGTCAATGATGGTTCCTGGGAAATGGTTATCGGTGGACGTAACGGTACGGTTCTCTGTGTTTCCGGTGGTGAAGTTCAACCGGTTATTCCGGGTTATCTGGAAGGATATGTAACTTTGAATGGTGGACCCGGACCTGTTGTATGGGTCGAAATTACTGTTGGTGGAATTACTGTGCATCCTGATTCTACAGGTTATTTTTTCTTAGAACTTGATCCCGGAACTTACGAAATAACAGTTACTCTTGAGGGATACCAATTACCAATAATAGAAGATATCGTAATTACTTCCGGAGAAACTACTACATTTGCTATTACACTGAATTATCTTTTCCCGCCGCAGAATTTATCTTACACAATAGAAGGGAATGATGTTGTTTTAGAATGGGATGAGCCTCAATCTTCAAGGGAAGTTACATCATACAAAGTTTATCGGGATGATGAAGAAATTGCCGAAGTAACAGATCTTTTCTACACTGATGAAGACCTTATTCCCGCCATTTATGAATATTATGTGACTGCCATTTATGAAGAAGTGCAGGAATCAGAACCTTCCAACACTGTAAACGTGGAATTAACCACTGTTGGAAACAATTTAGTTCCGCTTGAAACCAGATTGAACGGCAATTACCCGAATCCTTTCAATCCCAGTACTATCATCAGTTTTGAACTTGCAGAATCTAGTCCGGTAGAATTGGTGATCTACAACATGAAAGGGCAGAAAGTGAAGGAATTGATGAATTCTAACCTGGATGCTGGATATTATAAAATCGTGTGGAACGGAAAAGATGACCAGAATCATGCGGTATCTTCGGGCATATACTTTTATAAGATGAAATCTGGAAAATATATTTCCACAGGTAAGTGTATTCTGCTGAAATAAATTCAGCATTGTATTTGAAAGGCGGAAGTTGTTCCCGCCTTTTTTTATTGACATCCAATACAATCAATTTCTATTCAGTAATTGAATATAAACCTTGAATAAAGGAGTACAAAAATGAAGATCATCGATTTGAATGAAAAATACCTGAAAACCTTTTTCTGCTGCCTGGAAGACTGGTCGGACGAGATGAAAGATGCCGGTGACCATAAGCAGAAATGGTTTGAAAAGATGAAAGATAGAGAACTGCATGTAAAACTTGCCCTGGATGATAACGATAATGCCTGCGGAATGATTCAGTATGCTCCCATTGAATATTCACCTGCTCTGGGAAAGGACCTCTATTTTATCTTCTGCATCTGGGTGCACGGTTACAAAGGTAAAGGCGTGGACAATATGCAGAAACATGGCATGGGAAAAGCACTAATTCAAGCTGTAGTTGAAGATGCAAAATTACTCGGCGCAAAAGGAATTGCTGCCTGGGGACTTTCTTTGCCATTCTGGATGAAAGCTGCCTGGTTCAAAAAGCACGGATTCAAACAAGCAGATAAAATGGGCATGCAGGTTCTTCTGTGGAAAGCATTTACTGAAGATGCTGTGTCACCCAAATGGATTCGCGAAAAGAAAAAACCTGAGAAAATTCCCGGGAAGGTTACTGTTACGTCTTTTGTAAATGGTTGGTGTCCTGCTCAGAATATTGTATTTGAACGAGCCAAAAGAGCTTCAGCAGAATTTGGTGATAAAGTAGAATTTCAGGAGATAGATACATTCGATAGAGATACATTTTTAAAGTGGGGTTTCTCCGATGCTCTTTTTGT
>JACNIV010000149.1 GCA_014382915.1 Candidatus Cloacimonadota bacterium
TTACAGAATCTATTCCCGAATATGGTAAGGAGTGGGAAAATCTAAAGGTCGAACCTTCCGGTCTTATAAATGGTAAATATAATTATCTCTTTTATGAGAGTGCAAATCCAGATCTAAGCCAATATGAGAAGGGTTGGGTAATAGCTCAGGAGGATTTGGAAACATTTTTCATTAAGAATCTGGCTGAAACCGGTTTCGTAGGACAGGAAATTACTGATTTTACAGATTATTGGTTACCACTGTTAAAAGATTATACCTATTATGCAATTTATCCGCAATATAATGAGCAGTTAGATAGAATAATTCAACTTAATTTTTCGCAAAAACCGGATAACATTTTGCGGCTTATCTATACTCTGAAAGGATTACAGGATGATAAGCTTGTTCTACAGGAACCCGAAATACCTGAGTTTAATCGTGAAGGCTTTGTTGTTGTGGAATGGGGTGTGATAAGGAAATTTGAAGACCAGGATTTTATTACAAAAAATGATACTGGAAAATAATTTATAGATGAAATTCTTTTCTTATGGTCTGGCAACTGCTCCAATTATCAGATATTGATCAATTTTTTCTAAATAGACATAATTAAATATGTACTGTGAATAATCTTCCAGAGTAACAATATTGATATAATTTATTTTATAGGTTTGCTGAAGTTTGTGAATATACTCTTGTATGAATAGGCATCCTCTGGAATCTTTTGTTGTTAACATATTCTTACCTGCAAAAAGCGGATTACCGGAATGTGCTAAAACATTACCATTTACATCGATTATAAAAAGGTAAGATTTGAAGTCTCTGAATTTATTCGGTTTTTTATTAATAAGAGAAATTGTATTTTCCATACCAAGTTTTTTTATATATTTTATACCCTTTTGTACTAATTTTTCTGTAAGACTACTTAACGGATCAGGTTTTCTCTGTACATAACCGCTTCCTAAACTTTTAGATTTTTCTACTTTTAACCTATCGGAAATTAGATCGTATTCATCTCCATCATATGGTTTCATGTCTGAATATACGTTAGAAGTAAGAAAAAATAAAATTGCTGTTATTTGTAATATCGAATTTAGTAAGTGTTTCATGATCACTTCTTTTTCTTCCCACCTTTCGGTCTTCTTTTGCCATGTGTTCCACGGCAAATTTTACCCTTTCTGGATTTTCTGTCACCTTTGCCCATTTAATTCCTCCATAAATATTTTGCTTATCCATTACCGAAAGGGATTATTTACTTATTTTATGTCAAATGATTTTCTATCTTTTCAGAAAAATAATTTTTTTTAAATATATTTTATAATTACACTAATCTATGATTCTTTTGTAACTCTAATTTCTAATTGACAAAATAGAGCCCTGTTTTTCTTTTTCAACAAAAATTTTATATATTTCAGGAGTAAAATTTGAAAAACATTTTAGTGATGGGTGCTGCCGGTCAGATAGGTTCTGAACTGGTCCCTGCTATGCGTAAAATTTACGGAAATTCAAATGTTATTGCTTCCGATATCAGAACAGATGTTTCAGAGGTTTTAAAAGAAGGTCCTTTTGAAATTGTAGATTGTCTTGATATAACCAAAATAAAAGATGTTATTGCAAAGTATAAGATCGATACTGTATATAATCTTGTTGCGCTTCTCTCGGCAGTTGGAGAACAAAATCCCCAGCTTTCCTGGAAGATAAATATCGGTGGATTGATGAATCTCCTGGAACTTGCCCATGAACTGAAGTTTGCCCTTTTCACTCCCAGTTCCATAGGTGCGTTCGGGCTTTCCACACCACACGATAATACACCACAGGATACGATCCAGAGACCCAATTCGATGTATGGCGTTACCAAGGTTTCAGGTGAGCTTCTGTGCGATTATTATCATCAGAAATATGGCATCGATACTCGTGGAGTGCGCTATCCGGGAATAATTTCTAATGTTACTCCTCCGGGTGGAGGAACCACAGATTATGCTGTGGATATATATTACAAAGCTATTCAAGAAAAGAAATTTACCTGTAACCTGAAACCAGGAACTTACCTCGATATGATGTATATGCCGGATTGCATTCGTGCTGGAATAGAGATCATGGAAGCCGATCCTTCCAAACTTATACATCGGAATGCGTTCAATGTGGCTGCCATGAGCTTTGAACCGGAAATGATAGCAGCCGAGATCCGTAAATATATTCCTGAATTTGTTATAAATTATGATATTGATGAAGTAAGACAGGCAATTGCGGAAAGCTGGCCCAACAAAATGGATGATACCTGTGCCCATGAAGAATGGGGTTGGAAACACGAATATGACCTTCCCGAAATGACGGAAGATATGCTGAATGTGCTACAAGAGAAATTGAAAATTTGAAATTAGAAATGATAAATTACAGATTACTTTGTGTTTTAAAACTTCTCAGAACAAAAAGAAACTCTGCGTTCTCTGTGGTGAGTTAAAATATGATCTATGGAATTGGAATCGATATCATTGAAGTGGAGCGAGTGAAAAAACTCATTATCAAAAAAGATAAGTATCTTAAAAGAATTTATACAGAAACTGAAATTGAATATTGTGAAAATTTTAAAAGAAAAGAACAGGAATATGCCGGTCGTTTTTCTGCCAAAGAAGCTTTTTCCAAAGCATTAGGCACGGGGATTAGTCATGGCATAAAATTTAATGAAATTGAAATTATTAATGATAAACTTGGCAAACCGGAAATAATACTATCTGGTTTTACACAAGATTATTTTCAAAAAAAAGGATTGAAGAATATTTTCGTTTCGATTTCTCATTTGAAAGAGTATGCTACGGCAGTTGTTATTATAGAAAAATAAAATAGAGGAGAATATAAAAAATGTCACACATCGGTTCTTATGAAGAAAGAATTAAGAATTTTGACTGGTCGATTTCAGAGAAGGAACTTGGCTATAAAGATGGCGATGTTATCAATATTGGCTGGTATTGTTCCGACCGTATCTGTGAAATGGGAAAAGCAGATAAAATGGCTCTTATCTGGGAAGGTCTGGGTGGTATCGAAAAAAAATATACTTTCGATGATGTCCGCATAAACAGCAATAAATTTGGAGCTTTCCTGCGAAGTTTGGGAATAAATAATGAAGACAGGGTTTGCCTTTTTATGGACAAAATTCCTGAGTTATACATTGGATTTCTGGGAGTTCTGAAGATCGGTGCAATTGCGCAACCGCTCTTTTCTGCTTTTGGCGATGAATCACTACACGTAAGATTGGATAATGCCGAAACAACTGCCATCATTACTCAAAGAAAGCACGTTGGGAAAGTTCGAAAACTTCTTGAAAAAAGCCCTTATCTTAAACATATTATCATCGTTGATCATGATGGGAAAAAACCTTTAAAAGAACAAGAATTAGTTTTTGATATGGAAACTTACGAAAAGCCTAAAGATTTTAAGATTTTCCCAACCAAAGCAGAATCCGCTTCAGTTCTTCATTATACTTCCGGAACCACAGGACAACCAAAAGGCGTGAAACATGTTCATTATTCGTTGATCTCTCAATATCTCACAACCAAATGGATTTTAGACCTTCAAGAAAATGATATTTACTGGTGTACTGCTGACCCGGGTTGGGTTACGGGAACCTCTTATGGGATTATCGGTCCGTGGAGTATGGGAATTACACAATGTGTTTTAGATACCGGATTTTCTGCATCTTCCTGGTATGAGTTCGTTCAAAAACACAAAATAACGATGTGGTATTCCGCTCCCACAGCCATCCGTTCTCTGATGAAAGCAGGAGATGATGTTATTAAAGAATATGATCTTTCATCTCTGCGACATCTGGCAAGTGTGGGAGAACCTCTTAATGCAGAAGCTGTTGTCTGGTCAGAAAGAGTTTATGGCATGGCTTTTCAGGATAATTACTGGCAAACGGAAACAGGCTCAATAATGATAGCTAACTACCCGGGAATGAAAGTGAAACCCGGTTCTATGGGACGACCATTCCCGGGAATCACAGCAACCATTGTCGATCCCCAAACATTCGAACCTATCACCGAAACAGGAAAGATTGGACTAATCGCTTTCAAACCCGACTGGCCCGCGATGATGAGAACTTATTGGAATAATGAAGAAACTTACAAATCAAAATTCAAAAATGGCTGGTATCTACCCGGGGATAGATCAACTATCGATAAAGACGGTTATTTCTGGTTTGTAGGACGTGATGACGATGTCATCAATACTGGCGGACATCTTGTAAGTCCATTCGAGGTGGAATCTGCACTTCTGGAACACGAAGCGATTGCCGAATCTGCTGTTGTAGCAAAACCGGACGAAGTTAATATGGAAGTCGTAAAAGCTTTTGTAATGCTTAATCCAGGCTACGAAATAGATGATATGCTGGAATTGAATATAATGAATTTCATCAGGAAGAAACTTTCACCACTGGCAATGCCGCAGGAGATAGAATATGTGA
>JACNIV010000150.1 GCA_014382915.1 Candidatus Cloacimonadota bacterium
TTTTCTTTTTCTTCTTTGCGAAATATGAAAGCCATTATCAAACCAATAACAACACTGAATACAATTGCACCGACTGCTCGAGCAATTCCAAGTTCAATCCCCAAAACTCGTGCAGTTAATATTATTGCCAGAACATTGATGGCAGGACCGGAATAGAGAAATGCAGTTGCTGGACCAAGCCCGGCTCCTCTTTTATAAATCCCGCTGAATAACGGTAAAATAGTACAGGAACACACAGCAAGAATTGCACCCGAAACAGATGCAACGGCATAAGCCATGATTTTATTAGCTCGCGCTCCCAGATATTTTATTACTGCTGCCTGACTTATGAAAACGCTGATCGCCCCCGCAATAAATAAAGCAGGCAATAAACAGAGGATCACATGTAATTGCGCATATTCTTTGAGCATGTGCAAAGCTTCCATGATAGCATTCTGGAATCTTATCGAGTTCACGGGCAAAAAGAAAGAAAGTAAAAATACACCTGTCATCAACAGCAAAACTTTCCATTCATTTTTCCATTTCATCTAAACCTCGGTTTATTCAATTATGTTTATTGTTGAGTCAATATTGGTTTGGATCACATTTAATACACAACTGAAAATGTTAAGCACACAATTGCACTGCAGGTTGTAATAAACCATATTGGAACGCTTCTCTGCTGAGATTATACCGGCATTCTTCAGAATAGATAAATGTTTGGAAACGGTTGAAATATCCGCTCCGATCATTTCCGTAAGTTCGCGCACACAGTGTTCTTTTTCATTCAATTTATCTATAATGAACATGCGCGTGGGATGTGCTAGTGCTTTACTGATCTTAGCCATTTCCTGGTATTTAGCATCGATTTTATTACTCATAATCACTCCTCATTGCCTATTTGGCAAAACTGCCAAATACTGTCAAATAAAAAAAGCAGGAATTTATACTCCTGCTTTCAATATTATCCTACTACACCAGCATCGATCAGATCATGCATATGCAGCATACCTACCGGTTCATTGGATTCGTTCACCACTGGCAGCATAGTTATTTTATTTTCTTCCATCAGGTTAAGGGCTTCCACTGCCAGAGTTTCTGGAGATGTGTGCTTCGGATTAACTGTCATTGCTTCTGTAACCAAGATATTCAAGTTGGTGTATCCTTTACTGAGGAAACGCCGCAGATCTCCGTCTGTTACGACACCAACCAGCTTTCCATCGTTATCGATCACATTAGTACAGCCCAGTCCTTTGGATGTCATTTCCAGGATTGCATTATCCATTTTTACATTATTCTGCACGAGTGGATTTTCTTTTCCCGAATGCATCAGGTCTTTTACTTGATAGATGAGTTTCTTTCCAATGGTTCCACCGGGACGGAACCTGGCAAAATCGGATTCCTTGAAATCTTTCTTTTTCAATAGTGCAACAGCTATTGCATCTCCCAGAGCAAGAGCAACTGTTGTACTGGCAGTAGGAACCAGTCCAAAAGGTTCATATTCTTTTGGGACATAACAATCAATTACAACATCAGAATTTTTTGCCAGTTTTGAATTTATATTGCCGGTTATGGCAATTAACGGGATCTTATTGAATTTTATATATGGAATAATGGAAACGAGTTCCGGTGTATTTCCACTGTTTGAAACAGCAATAACCACATCATCCTTCTGCAGAATTCCCAGGTCTCCATGAATTCCTTCGGCCGCATGCAGGAAGATAGCAGTTGTGCCCGTACTGGAAAAAGTTGCGGCTATCTTTCTGGCAATAATGCCCGTCTTCCCCATTCCGGTTACTATAACTTTACCCTGACAATTGAAAAGAAGATCCACAGCTTTCTCTGCATTTTCATCAATTCGTTCTGCTACTTTTTTTATTGCTTCCGCTTCCAGGTTCAGTTCTTTTTTCACAAATTCGATTATGTTCATGATTACCTCATTTAAAACAGATCGGTGTTCTGTCCCTACATTTTTTCGGCGATTTCCTTTTGAAGCCTTGAGATCATCTCGGTCGGTTTGAAACTTCCCAGATCACCTTTTAAGTGACGTCGCACGGAAACTGTATCTGATTCCTTTTCTTTTGTTCCCACAATGAACATATATGGAATTTTCATCATTTCCGCTTCACGTATCTTATATCCTATCTTTTCGTTCTTATGATCTACTTCAGAGCGAATGCCATTTGCTTTCAGTTCGTTATTCACCTGTTCTGCATACTCTTCATAATGCTCGGAAATGGGAATAACGCGAACCTGTATGGGACATAACCAGAGCGGGAAATTACCGGCATGATATTCGATGAGTGTACCAAAAAACCGTTCCAGAGAACCCAATAAAGCTCTGTGCACCATGAACGGACGGTGCGGTTGATTATCTTCGGCTATGTATTCCATGTTGAAACTCTCAGGTAAATTGAAATCAAACTGGATGGTTGAACACTGCCATAACCTGTTCAAAGCATCTTTTATCTTGATATCTATCTTCGGTCCGTAAAAAGCTCCACCACCTTCATCGAGTTCATATTCGATGTTATGATTATCTAGCGCTTTCTGCAAAGATAGTGCTGCTTTTTCCCAGTCTTCTTTTAATCCTACAGCCTTTTCGGGCATGGTTGCCAGGTATATCTTGAATTCTCTGAAACCGAACGCTCTTAAAATATCCAGAGAGAAAACCAGAACTTTATCGATCTCTTCTTCCAACTGATCGGGAGAACAGATGATATGCGCATCATCTTGAGTGAATCCCCGTACGCGCATTAAGCCATGCAGTGCTCCGGAATGTTCATAGCGGTACACAGTTCCCATCTCTGCATATTTAATGGGAAGTTCACGATAACTTCGCTTTCGGGATTGATAGATAGCAATGTGGAATGGACAGTTCATCGGTTTCAGATAATATTCCTGTTCATCCACCATGATAGGACTATACATACTGTCTTTATAAAATTCCAGGTGTCCGCTGGTTTTCCATATCTCTCCTTTACCAATATGAGGAGAATTTACCACCTGGTAATCTGCTTGAAAATGACGTTCAAGCCAATATTGTTCAATAACCGAACGCATTATGGCACCGTTCGGATGCCAGAGAACAAGTCCTGCTCCTATGTCATCTGAAATGGAATATAGATCTAATTCTTTCCCAAGCTTACGGTGATCTCTTTTCTTTGCTTCTTCCAGGTCGTGAAGATATTTATTCAATTCTTTATTAGAAGGAAAGCTGATACCGTAGATTCTCTGCAGCATCTTGTTCTTTTCATCTCCCCGCCAATATGCCCCGGATGTTTTCAGTAATTTGATAGACTTTATCTTACCGGTATTGATGATGTGAGGTCCACGGCAAAGGTCAGTGAAATTACCTTGAGTATACAAAGAAATAATCTCTCCTTCCGGTATTTCTTCCAGAAGTTCAACTTTGTAGTCTTCTTTCATTTCAGAAAAAAGTTTTACAGCATCTTCTTTGGAAAGTTCTTTTCTTTCATATCCCAGGTTCTGTTTGGAAAGTTCTTTCATCTTTGCTTCTATCTTTTCCAGGTCATCGTCGGTAAAAGGAATTTCCTTATCAAAATCGTAATAGAATCCAGCTTCGATGGCGGGACCGATAGCTACCTTTACATCGGGAAAAAGTTCTTTAACAGCTTGAGCCATAAGGTGGGCAGTACTGTGCCAGTAAACTTCTTTCCCGATTTCACTATCGAATTTATAAAGTTCAATAGATGCATCTTCCATTATTTTATAGTTCAGATCGACAAGTTTATCATTGATCCTGGCAGTTATTAGCTGCCTGGCTAAATCCGGACTGATGCTTTCTGCAATTTCCAGCGGACTGCTACCGGCAGGATATTCTTTTATTGAATTATCAGGAAACTTTATCTTCATTTTATCCTCTAATTTTCTCTTTCTGCAATCCTTTTGCTGATCATCTCAGCAGCATTATCAAGTGCTTCTTTGGGGCTCAGTATTCCCCTGATCACTTTTTCGATGACATGCTCTTCCATATATTTCCTGGTTTCAAACCATTCGCTTATCTGCGGTTCAAAAGTAGCATAATTCAACTGGTCGTAAACCGAAGCGATCTCCGGATTAGTTTCTAGTCTTTTCTTGAGAACATCTTCCTGGAAGGCACTTTTTCGAACCGGCATGTAATATGTCAAATCACTCCATCTTGCAGTCTGTGCTGTATCTGTGAACCATTTTACAAATTCCCAGGCTGCCTGTTCTTTCTTCTCGTTTTCGCTTTTAAATATCACTACATTTGTACCGCTGATGATATTTCTTTTTGTTTCTTTAATTGGAATGGCAGAAACACCCAGGTTAAAATCGATTCCTGTTCTCAGCATATACGCCAGTGAAACACTTGAGTCTTCGTAGAAAGCACACTTCCTGGCAGTGAAATCCTTCTGTCCCTCATAACCTGGAGATAGATATCCGGTTTTA